>JBFLZA010000150.1:0-14927 GCA_040756535.1 Cyanobacteriota bacterium | reverse complement strand
CTGGGGAGAAAAATACACTCATGAAAGAAAGGGGGGCTATCAATGCGGATTTGGTATCAGTTGTAGCGCGGCGCGATCGCTGAAGTAGTGCTTACTATATGAATAGTTACACCACTTCTTCCGGAGTTGCTTCAAGAATTTCTGGCAAGATTGACAATGCAAAGGCTGCTTGTATTTCTCACAACCTCATTTATTATTAGATTTTTTGTTTGGATTCCTCTGAGGTTCATATTCCTCAGAATCTTTGGGCTGTATGTAGGAGAACTTTTTTTTAACGTTCTAGGAGGAATCCTATTGCTCTATTTTTTGGAAAGGATTTTTGTTTTGTTTCAAGCCGATGACGGACGAGGTCTACTCGGTGTATTTATTCCCAAGTGGCTAGGGAGACGAGTATCTAATCTTTTCTGGAAAATAACCCGTCCTTTGAGGAGACAGTATTTCATCTTCAAGTATGGATACCCACCTGAATAATACTAAATCCGGGTTGACTACCCCCTTTTTAAGAAAGCTGGGGGAGCTGGGGAAGCTGGGGGAGCTGGGGAAGCTGGGGAAGCTGGGGGAGCTGGGGAAGCTGGGGAAGCTGGGGGAGAACAATCCCTTTCATTGAAAGGGAGGTTATAGAAGCGGATTTGATATAACAAAGAAAGCCCAGAGGAAATACCCTCTGGGTAAGAACTGTTAAGCTGATATTGTTTTCGTGAGGAGAGGCCGTTATTCCGGGAAGCATGGAGTTTTCCTAGCTTAGCTCTATGCCCATTTTCGCAAGGCGCGGCGCAGCGGCCCTTCAGGTATAGTTTCAATGCTTAAAGATTCTCCCGCCATGGTTCGCTCTAACGCTTCAAAAAACGCCCTGACTCCAGCAGCAGGTTCATCGGGATGATCCATAATTCCAGTCCCTGCGTTGAGAATAACCTCTTGACCGTAATCGGCTAAGGCTTTGGGCACGATACCGGGATGAATGCCTGCTGAAGGAACAGGGAAGACATTGCGCGATCGCAAACTATCACGAATTCGTGCTTCTTCTGCTGGGTCAAACGGCAAACTCCCGTAATGAGCAGGATATAGCACAGCATCCGCCCCACAATGCGCCATCAGTGTTCCCAATACCACGGAGTAAGCCATACCATGATTAGGCGCAGCACACAATGCCCCAGCTAATGCCGGATGGGCAAAAATCGGTACATTAATTTCTGAGTCAGCAGCTAAGGCGTCCAGTACCGAGAAACCATAGGTCAAGACGTTGAGTAGGAGCGCGTTTGCCCCTTCTCGAACTAATAGACGTGCCTTCTCAATTAGCTTATCCGCAGAACCTGTAACATTAACCGCATACAGCACCGTGCGGCCCGTTTGTTGCTTGACCTCATCAAGTACTTTGCGGCAAGCTTCCAGGCGTTTTAGTGTGGGGGCAACGTCCAAATCTCCTAGAATCTCATCATCCTTAATAATATCCAGTCCTGCACTTGCCACATCTTGCAAAATTGCGGCATGGTCTGCGGCAGAAAGTCCCAATGCTGGCTTGAAAATTGCCATAATCAAAGGGCGGTCAAACACGCCCAACCGTTCCCGAATACCCGTAATGCCGACTTTGGGACGCCTGCCGTAGTGTTCTGGAAGGCGCACTGCTACGACTTTTGCCGCCCCTGCCATCGAATACTTACCGAAAATCATGGTCAGCAGACTGGGGATGTCATTCTCCACATTCGCTTCGGGAAAACAAATGGTGGCAATGCTGGAACCATCAGGTTCAATAATACCTTTGACCACTTCACCAAGGTGCGATTGCAACACCTCCTCCCGATGGGAAAAACGCGCATCCCAGGTTCCAGCCGTTTGCCCTACTGCAATGACTTTGGCTTGTTTTTGGGCATCAACACCTGGCGGGAAACGGTAGTCAACTTCAATGGTCATTTTTAGGGCTATGAATTAGGGGTAGGAGAGAAGGAGTAAGTTTGACAGTTTTTAAGATTTTATCGATTTTTTGGATGCTGGGGGTTCTCTTTCCTCTTTTCCTCTTTCCCCTTTCCGAAGGGCTTGACTCAAAGGCACAATTGAGATTGTTCCCTCCGGTAGACGTTAGAGCCAACTGTAAAAGTTATGTTTTGATTAGTACAAAAGCTGAACCAGGAACCTTTACACGGTGAGGAAACTATCAATATTCCTTGCCGATTCATCATTATTGAAGTATCTGCAATAAGGTTAAGTAAGTAGGCATAAATAAATTGCAGGTTAGGAGGGAAGCCAGAAGACAGAAGTCAGAAGACAGAAGTCAGAAGACAGAATTCAGAAGGCAGAAGTACTCAAGATTTCCTGACACCTAACACCTAACACCTAACTCCTGACTCCTGGCTCCTGACTCCTGGCTCCTGACTTCTAACTCCTGACTCCTACCCATTTCCCCATGTGTGTTTAATGTCACCCACCTACTGACTGGTTAACTTACAATTATTTAAGTAGACTCAGTAAGTCGCTTTATCAAAAATTGATTGAGCAACTTCATCAGGTTTACAACACTAAAGTTAAACTAAATTTGTAAAATTTGCTTCAGCATTGACATGGATTTCCAGTAAAACACCTAATCATTATTCATTATTAAGAGCAACGCTGAAGTCTTAGTGAGCGAGATGAAAACATTATTTACACTTTTTAGCAAAGAACGAAGTGAACTCGAGACAGAGATCGATAAAGCGGCTAATCCGGAGCAGGTTGTTAAGCTAGTTCAAAGCCGACTCGATAATCTGGAGAGGAGTTACATTGGGGAACTCAATGTGGCTCAGGTTCGTATGGCTTCCTTTTTTCTGGATACGCTGCGGCGCTCTGTTGCGACTCTCATGGCTGCTAACGAAACCAGAGTTGCACCGCTAGAGTCTGAGCAAACCACTCCCCAAGGTACAAGGTTTGCCTCCAAAAGCATCCTTCTGAAAGTGCTACAGGGACTTATCTGCCTCGGTATTATAGAGTCGCTGTTCTCCTTGACTCAAGATAGTCCAAGGGCTTGGATGGATATATTGCTGGTGTCTCTGCTTGTCGGACTGGAGGTTGTGTCCCAACTCGACAAACGCGAAAACCGTCTAGACTCTTCTCAGGCAAGGGAAGCGCCTCAGCCTATTGTGCGAGTCGATAGCCAAGTCCTTTTGGATCACCTTGCTGATGCTCTCAGTACTATTGACATTGCAGTCACACGGGTTGAAGACGGGAAAAAACCGATTGTCGGCTCTAGTGGGATAGAAGAGCAGTCAGAAGTATTGGCTGTGATGCAAAGGTTGATGGGTGCGTCATTTCTGGAGAAACCCCAAATGGCACTTGAACTGACGAAACTTCTGCCCCAGATTTTGATGGAGCAGGGAATTAGCGCTCAGATTTATCGCCCGGACGATGAACCGATTGGGCGCGACTATTTTGACTTTGAGCCAAGCATCGACCCTGCTGCCAAAGATTATGTAACGATAACTCCTGCTTTGTTGAAAGGCGATCGCTTATTGCGGCGAGGGCGAGTCATTGAGCCAGCATATTCTGAAACAAGAGATTAAGCAATTCTCTGGTTCTCTCGTTGCTAGGCTCTGACTAGCAACGCTTTCCTAGAGGCTCAGCCTCCAATCTAGGAGAAAAAGTAGCTATTAGCGAAGTTTAAGATACGGGTTATCGCATCTTAAGTCATTTCCACATCAGGCAGAGCTTATACCAATTCGCGATGAAGAGGCTACACATCGATCTCCCCAACTCCCCTTACCCCCCTAGCCCCCCTTAGTAAGGGGGGAATGTAAGGAGCAACTTCTATTCTTGGGGAGCAAGAAAAACACTTATTTCGAGATACTATGCAAGTTTTAGAAACAATTGGATTTGATTTGGGGCACGGTGAAACTGCCGTAGCTAAGGCAAGAGTGGAGAGCATCGAGCCGCCAGAGATGCTGGAGGTTAATAGTAAGAAGATTCAAATTACCGCGCTGGGCTGGCATCCCGATCTCGGTTATCTTGTGGGAGAACAAGCGTTAATCCAAGCTGGCGTTACTCAACTCAAAATCTCATTTAAGCAAATACCCAACAACGACCCTAATTATCGGGAGACAATTAGCAAGTTTTTGGAAACTTACTACCACCTTTTGAAAGAAGGCAAGCAGATTGAAGGTGGGGAAAACAACTACTTTTTTGTGGGGTGTCCTTCTGGATGGTCAGTTAGCGATCGCGAAGAATACCAAACGTTACTCAAGGAATCGGGTATTCCCCTACTCAAAGTTATACCAGAATCGCGGGCGGCGTTCATGCACGCGAAGGAAGCGGGGAAGCTTTCTTATGACAAGTTGCGATCGTCGGTGCTCATTGTCGATATTGGCTCTTCAACGACGGATTTTACCTTAGTGAAGAGTTTGCACGAGATACCGATCGATTTTGGCAGTAATGCGCTGGGAGGTTCCCTGATTGACAAGGCGATTTTTGCCCGGACGCTTACCAATCATGAGGATAAGGCGTTACTCGAACGAGTGTTTGAGCAATATCCCCATCATCAAGCGCGTTGCGAACTTGCCTGCCGCAAAGCCAAGGAAGATTACTTTTCTAACGAAGCGCTGTACAGCCATCCTCAAACCTTTGCACGGGGTTTCGAGTCGATTAACGAACAGATTTACTTTGTCCCCCAAGTGAATCAAGGGGTGATGGAGGAGATTTTGCATCAATCTTTGCCTGAACTAGGAGGCAAGAGTTGGCTGGAATCCTTCCGGGAAGCAGTGAGGGAGGCAAAGGAAAACTTGGCTCAACAAGGGATGGTGCCGCAACTGCTGCTAATGACTGGCGGTGCATCTCGGATGAAGTTTACTCGTCAAATTTGTGAGGAGATTTTCCCGGAACCGGAAACTCAAGTTCGCCCTGATCCAGAACCGGAACGGTGTATTGCATTGGGTTTAGCGCGAGTCGGACGATGGGATTTACGTGCGGCTGCTTTTAAGGAAGAAGTTAATAAACTTTTTGACTCCAAGAAGCTGAAAGAACTGGTTGAAAAACATATTCCAGAGTTAATTGAACTATTGACTAAGCCACTGTCAGAGAGTTTGATTGAAAATGTCATTAAACCCAGTTTGAAAGAGTGGCGAAATAACAAAATTCGGACGTTATCTGACCTGGAAAACAGGATGAAGGAGCAGGCGGAGGAGTGGATTAAAAGCCAAAACGCTCGGCAAATCGTCAAAAATCAATCCGTCACTTGGTTTAACAGCAAAATTCAACCGGAATTAGCCCAAGAAACCGACCCGATTTGTCAAAAGTATCAGATACCCAGAAGTAGCTTGAGGTTTGAGGAGGGGATTGGCCCGACTGTGGTTAATCCGGAGTTAGCGATCGGAGACGCTATCCTTGCTGATACTGTGTCTTTTATTGTCAATGTGGTCATTGGTAGCGGCACTATTGGTAGCATTATTGCTTTGATATTAACTGGACATTTGACTTGGCCGATTGTATTGGTTTACGGTGCCTCGGTACTTGTAGCAGGTGTGGAGATAACTCGGAGCAAAACCCAAGAAGCCATTAAGGAAAAATTGGATGTTCCCAGTTGGAGTCGTTCGTTTCTTTTGAACGACAGCAAGATTGAGTCTACCTGTGAGCAAATGAAGCCTGAGTTGGAGCAGGTTTTTAGGCAACAACTGACGGAAAATCAGGAAGCGTTTGATGAGTTGATTGAGAGGGTGGGGCAAGAGTTGAAGAATGCTCTAAATACTAAGGCACAAGAGGCAGTAATTTTGATTCAATAAGATTGATAATGGGGGTTAAATTCTTGGGTGAGGACGGGTTTTGTATCAAGGTTATTGGCTTCCCTGCAAAATTAATCCCTAAATCCGCCCCTACAAATTTATTGACGAAATGCTGTATATAGGGTCTATTTCCCGTTGCGGTGGAAAACCCACACAGGCATTATAGGTACGATGTAGGGGCTCACTTTAGCGATCGATTGTGAATTTAAGATAAATTTGATACAAAACCCGCCCTCTCCCCTTGGGATCTACTCGATAAATTTTGTCTAATTGATATAAGTTATGTAGCTCTAGTTTATGGCTTACAGCGATTTTACAACCCTAACTAAAGTTAGAGAAGCCTTTGGGTTAACTATAGAAGAATCTATCGATTTATTTACTGACATTCCAGAAGTCTTGCCCAGTGCTTATCTCCAGGCGACTTTAAATGAGAATGTTTTTTTAGCAACTGCTATCAATACAGAAAAGGCTCGTTCAGAGTTAATTATTGCTCCAGTTTTATTAGAAGTGAGGCGAATCCTTAATTTTCAAATCGGCTTTTTCTCTGGCTCAGAGTTCAATGTCGATGTGCAAGCAGGTTTGAGCGGATATTGCGATTATATTCTGACTGCCTCAAAAGAATCCTATGAAATTCGGACTCCGGTTGTAACCTTGGCAGAGGCGAAGAATGAAAGTATTAAATCTGGCTTAGGGCAGTGTATTGCTGAGATGGTTGCAGCACAAATATTTAATCAACGGAATGGAGAGGCGATCGCAAGTATCTATGGAGCGGTGACTACGGGAACAGATTGGAAGTTTCTGAAGTTGACTGATAAAACAATCTGGATTGATAAGCGAGACTATTTTATCAATGAAGTGAGCCGAATTTTGGGAATTTTAACAACACCGTTTAAAGCATTTCATCCTAGGGAAGGATTGAGCGATTGACTCCATTTGGTGTGTTAGCTCCTACGTAACGCAACCCTATGACGATGAGCGATCGCACTTAGGGAATGTTGCTTGGACGTGCATGACGCTGTGTTCCTTCTAGCGGCATCATTGTTCTTCCATTACAACACTCAAACAATTCATTTCGCCACTCTATCTTGTCGTAGCTGCTAGCTTGAGATACGGGTAGCCCAAATAGATAACGTTCGTCTTTGTAGATGATTCCGAATGATTTTGCAGGATTTATCCGATACATTCCAACAAGCTGCGGAGTACCGCCACTTCTAAGATCTTGACCACTATTTAGAGAATCACAAAAAGCACTAAAGACGGCACGACTCGTTTTCCTAATATCGCTCCTTGCCCATCTGTCATTCCAATCTTTTACAGATTTTGTGCCAGAACCCGTAACTCTAATAATTTGGGAGTAATTGATGTGACTAGGGTGACTGGGGAAAGGTAGTAATAGCTCATCCTCATACCATTCATTCCTTGATGTTGGCTTTAAAAGCCATACATGAAAGTTTGCATTTGTCCCTGAGTTCTGACGAGTACAGTAGATGACCTCAAAACCCTGTCGAGAAAAGTCAGGATAATCCACCCAAGATTGTTTAATTATGGATGCGATCTTATGAAATTTTTGATGGTGAGGCTCTTCAGAGTCAAATAGGATGCCTGAGTCAATTTGTTCAGCTATCTGTCCTAGTATTTGAGAAGGGAACAGTACATCTCCGCAGTAACCCAGAATTTCCGGATGATTTCTAGAGGCAAACAATTTTCGACCATAGTCCCACACTGGATTGTTTCCCCATGAGATTCGACTATCGCTTGCTAAATACACAGAGGCTACCCCATGGGAGTCTACTCCAACCCACGATATTAAGGAAGTCATAGGAGTTGATTTTATCTGTTTATAAGTATTGAAGGCAGAGCTTGAAAAAAGACCAACCTATAAGTTTGTGCTATCTTAAAGTATAAGAATTTCAAGGTTTAGCGCTCAGATCATAAAATGAGCGACACAGCGCAACTCCCCGATCCTCCATCACTTCAAACGGGGGATGACGGTCGAGGACCTGCCCTCAAAGGGGCCCCTATATGAGGGCGGCGGGGTACTCATAAAAAGCTACATAGCTCTCTCTGATAAGTGGAAGTATTAAGGTGGGGAATGTTCACCTTATGAGTGGGGAAAGCTCGATATTGCCTTTGGTGAATCAACAAGTGAAAGTGATCGCTTACCTTGAACCGACCAAAACGCGATCGCTTCACTCACCTGCCAGATTCAGAATTCGATTCCGAATATCCTCTGATATCCACATCCCTGAATCTCGTAGCCGATCAACCAGTGGTGCAACACTCTCAGTTAAGCCTTGGGATTTTGCTTCCAATAAAACCCTAAGTGTTCCCCAGACGGTTAAGCCAGAAGCTTGAGCCGTGCGCCTTGCCAGTCCATCATCTAGCAACACGATGCGATGAGGAGTTTCTAATGCCAGTGCCAAGGCTGCAACCTCACCCATACCTAAATCTAGAGTCGTCAATTCAGGTGGGATAGATTGTGGCTCAACGATTTGTAACCAGGCATATGCACTAGGAATAGGAACGTCATAACCTCTCTGTTGTCCTTCTCGTAGCTCCAGCACTACTGCATTCGGAGTCCAGATTTCATTAAACAACTCAGGTAGCCAATCGATAGCATTAATCCGATACAGATACAACAACGGTGAAGTATTGCTAATCGCTTCAGGCACGATCGCTCTCCAAGTCCTGTAGCTCAGCTTCCAACGGAAAGACTTTATAGCGTCCCAAATTCATCATGAACTCAACCCGCGACATTCCAGCCAGTTCAGCCGCTCGACCCGATGAAAGGCGACCCAGTTCGTATAATTTAACCGCAGCTAAGACGCACAGTTCACGAGCAAAGGTATCTGCATCGGTGTTGTCAGCCTGCAGCACTGATTCTGGCACGTTAATCACAATCTGCCGAGTAGTCATAGATTGTTCCTGTAGCGTGGAGAAAGCTTCCTATCCTGATCATAGATTCGATTGAGGGAAGCCCAACTCAAACAGACAAAAATGTGCTCGCCCTCCCCCTCGCTCCTTGCCCGTTGATTCCCTTCTGTGCGATCGCTACAATCTATGGCGAACCTCAAAAGCCAGTTGCGATCGGTAAAAGCAAACATCAAATTCCAAAAAGAAATTCATGCGCCCCAACAATAGAGGAACATCATTCGTTTGACTCCACGCAAAAACTAGGCGAATTGGCGCAAAGGGACGAATTTCAGCAGATACAACCAATCCTCGTGCCTCAACTGGAGCTAGATTGCCAGCTAAAAAAACAGATGTGCTTTGTTCCTCCCATACCGCTCCCAAACGCACACCAACGTCATACGGTAAAACATTTACGCTTGCCCCAGTATCCAACAATCCCGATACTTCTATCGAATTGTTTCGGTAGGTCAGAATTAAAGGCTACAGAGGGAACAGCATCAGGAGTGCCAAACTCATCAAGCCTTTCGATAAAGGGAAATCTTTGGGCATCAATCATTACTTCCCTTCTTATCTTCCTCTAGAAGTTGAGCTAACTTGTGAGCGGCTTCATGAGAATTTAAAGGAGACCAGACTCGATAAGTTGCTCCCTGTTCTAGTGATGCTTCATTCTCTTCTTTAGCAAGTTCTGAAATTAAAAACTGCATGACTCGTAACTTCTCAGCACGGGACAGCTTTTGCAGAGTTGGCAGTAATTCTGTCACAGACATGGCACAGACATTGGAGGGCTAAATCTAATTATAGAGATAGCCCCAGGCTAGACCTTCTCGCTAATGCCCCACCTCCAACAACTAAAACGAGATCGCCGTGTGGCTCTAGAGGAGCGATCGCATAACTCGAACCAACCAAAACGCGATCGATCGCATCTCTATCACCACTCTTAAAATAAGAGTTCAGTCCAAGCTGTGATTGAAGACAATCATCTTCTGCTGATGGTCGTAGATATTGAAAAGGAGATCATTGTTCAATGGACAAACTAAATCATTATCGTGACTTAATCAAGAAAATCTTAACCGAATACTACGAGTGGGTATCTAACACTCCTAGCGATGGCGTAGAAGAATGTTTAGCCTTTGATGAAGTTCGAGATCATTACTTTTGGTTTCACGTTGGCTGGGACGGCAAACGTAGGGTTCAAGGGGTAATGGTTTACCTGCGAATTCGAGATGGAAAAATATGGGTTGAGGAAGACTGGACGAAGCAGGGAATTGTGAATGACTTGCTAGAAGCAGGAGTTCCTCATGAGGATATCGTTTTGGGATTTCAACATCCAAGTAAGCGACCCTTGACGGAATTTGCAATTGCTTAAGCTATTTCACGTTTAACCAGCAATAGCTTGGACGGGCAGGATGCCCATCCCACAAGAGTTTTAACAAAAATAATAGTGCAGACTAGATGGGGAACAGTTTAGTCCACTTTGAAGATAGTGGGTTCACTTTGCGATCGCATCTTCTTCCCTATCTGTTGCTACACCGATACAGTAACCCAGCGTCGTGTCTAGGGCAGGTATAGGCAACTTATAGATAAATCTTACAGCCCCTTATCCTAAAATTACCTTGGGTTATGGGACGTTGATAGAGATTATGCGATCGCTGGAAGGAAGGGCACTAACTGAGGTGAAGCGAACTCAGTTTATATGCAGACACATTTTTCCATTATAAAAATGATCTCATAAAAATCAGAGCAAGTCAAGCGCTCGATCAACATTACTGCTGCCATATTCTCAACAAAAAACACTGTGCGATCGGCTTTGTCATACATAAGCTCTTGGATTTCTCCTTTACCTTATCTATAAATTTTGTAGTTATGTATATCGATTAGATGGGATAACAGGGGTGAAATTTCAACTATAGGTATGTAATTTACGCCCTTTCTTGTACAAACAATCTGTTATCCGTAAAACTTACAGGTCACTATTTAAAGTAAAGATGTCGATTGTAGAAATTACTGAAGTCTTTTCCTGTTATACCTTGTATTACCACCAGGTAAATCAGCTTAAAGCTTAAATTATATTTCCATAATATTTTTGACAAACAGATAATATTAATATTTCTACATTAATTTATTTAATTAGCCCCTATAACGTAATTTTCATGATCAATCATTTAGGCAACATTCAAATTCTCAGTAAATACCACGATTTCAGCCAGCCCTGAAAAAGGATAGGTTGGAGGAGAAGAATCTAGGGCATTACTCTACATTGAAAGCTAAAATACGAGCTAAAAAAAACTGAAAATCTTGAAAAGGTAAACATGAAAGCCATGTCTAGAAGACTAAGAATTCTTTATGCTGCTGGACCAGGAGATGTAATTAAAACATATCGCTATTGGGCAACTGGACAAGACGACCCCTCACAAGTTTCCATAACCTATTCCAGTCAATTTTACGAAGTGTGTCGTAATTTAAAGGCAGAAGCTTACATCATTTCCTCTTGTCCAGAGAGAGAAATTTTGGATGACGGTCAATTCAAAATCACGCATCGTCCAATTCCGTTACGCTCTGCCTCCGGACTTCTCTATCACTTAGGACAGTTGTGGTATGGATTGCGATTAATTGCCTCTGCAATTCACTTTGGCGCTAATGTTGCTGTAGTGGTTAATGGCACCACATACTGGTTTGTCTTGTTACTACTTTCTTTATTAGGAGTGCGAGTGATTCCATCGATTCACTGCACGCTTTGGTGCAAGTATGTCCCCCCAAGCAAGACTCAAAGCTTGATTTTAAAGCTCAGCCGCTACTTATTTTCTCACTGCTGTACTGCCATCTTGACAGTGTCCGACGAAATCTCCGAACAAATAGCGCAACTAACGACCCATCAGTATCAACTGATTCGCCGATTTACTCCCTTATACCGTAGAGAGCAGTTTGCACAGATAACTTCTCCTTCAGAAAAACGGTTGCCCTTTCGAGTGCTGTTTGTTGGTCGCATTGAGCGTAATAAAGGTATTTTCGATCTTTTAGAAATTGCCAAGTCCTTAACGGCAATTGGTAGACATGACATTGTATTCGATGTGTGCGGAACTGGCTCGATGTTAGACACTTTAAGTCTGGCGGCAAAGCAAGCAGGACTTGAGTCTCGGTTCGTGTGCCACGGTCATTGCAACAAATCAAAAATGCGCCAAATGTACGACCAAGCACACGCTATCATCGTACCGACCAAAACGGACTTTGCTGAAGGGTTTAACAAGGTTGTTGCTGAAGGCATCTTGTCAGGGCGTCCTGTCGTTACCTCAGCGGTTTGCCCAGCGTTGTCCTATGTGAGAGACGCAGTGGTGGAAGTTCCCCCTGATGACGTAATGGAATATAGTGAAGCCCTGCTCAAATTGTGTGATGATCGCCAGTTTTACGAGCAAAAACGGCAAAGCTGCCACGGGCTGCAAGAGCAGTTTTATGACAATTCCAAGAGTTGGGGTGCGGCACTCAAATCGATCCTAATTGCAATCCAAGAACAGGGAGCGATCGCACAACCAGCCATTCCAGACGCGATCGCACCTGCCTATACGAAGCCGTCGTGCTGATAACTTGCACCCTTGTGAGGAAAGGGGAAAGGATGGAGAAATCAAGCCTTTCGCTTTTTTTACTCAGTTGTTGCAGCACAAACCGAGGTCAAGCGTTAGCTCAATAACGTCATGACTCATAATAGTGATGACGTTTATCCTGCCAAAGCCTACTGTGTGGCAGTAGATTACCGAATCAGATGAATCGTTTTTTTTCACCTGTTCAACAGTTCCTACTCACATGGCTGCTGATTGTGGTAACGGGTTGGGTAACGCTGAGGACCTTGAGTTATGTCGGTGAATTAATCAGCATTTTGCTCACGGCGGCTTTGATTGCGTTTTTGCTCAACTATGCCGTCGCTGTTGTTCAACCCTTCTTACCCCGAAGTGTTGCCGCCGTACTCGTCTACTTACTCGCTGCCTTCGCCGTTGTCATCTTAGCTCTAACCCTAGTGCCGCCAGTGTACAACCAAGGGCGGCAACTAGTAACGAATTTACCAACCTTGCTAGAAGAAAGTCAGGAGCAATTAGCTAGCTTCCAAACCTGGAGTGTGGAGCACAATTTACCATTTGATGTGCGAATTTTGGCGTCTCAACTGTTGGCGCGGGTACAAACTCAGGCAGAAGCGATCGCATCTACAGGTTTAGGCTTAGTAGTCGGTACCTTTAACTGGTTTTTGGACTTCATTTTAATCTTGGTGATCTCGTTTTATATGCTCATCGATGGCGATCGGGTTTGGCGAGGTTTAAGCGGTATTTTTTCCCCAAGAATCCGAGATGGCTTAACCGAATCACTCCAACGTAACCTACAGCGGTTTGTTACCGGTCAGCTATTGTTGGGTTTATTTATGGCCGTTACCCTCACGGTTGCTTTCTGGGCGTTGCGAGTTCCTTTTTTCTTGCTGTTTGCTGTCTTTATCGGATTGATGGAAGTTATTCCCTTTATCGGAGCTACCTTGGGAATTGCCACAGTAGTGAGTGTGGTGGCATTCATTGACTGGTGGCTAGCACTGGAAGTATTGGGAATAGCGATCGCATTACAGCAGGTCAAAGATAATTTGATTGCTCCCCGGATTATGGGCAGATTGACTGGCTTATCCCCAGTCATTATCTTTGTGGCTTTGCTATTGGGAGCCAAAGTCGGAGGACTGTTGGGGGTAATTTTGGCCATTCCCCTAACCGGTGTGGCAAAAAGTCTGTCAGAAATTGTTCTCGACCCCACACTCCCCCCCCAAACTGGAGCCTTCTTTCACAATCCCTTAAAAGAGGATAGCTTGCAGCCCTCCTTAGCTCAAGCGGCTGACGCCAAGGGAAACACTAAAATTTATGACGTTTCTCAGCCAGATTCCCAGCGATAAATATAGCAGTTTTCGTTTGCATAAAATACAGTAAGGGCACGGAAGCCTGACGCCCTACCAACAGTGTGTATTCTACTCAATTGGGAACTGCCATAATCATTGAATTAAGTCAAAAAAAAGTAGATATGAAGCTTTTTGCAGGGTGCGAGATTACTTATGATGCCAGTGCCCCAACTCCCTTGATTTTCATGCTCAGACCTCGAAGTGGGTTGGGACAATGGGTTTTTGGGGAAGAGTATCTGCTGGAACCCACAGTACCTGTTACGGAATATAGTGACAGCTACGGTAATTTGTGCCAAAGACTGGTTGTTCCTCAAGGTTCGTTCCGCATCCGCGCCACTGCTAGCGTTGCCACCGCCGACCACATCGATGTGCAACCGGGTGCGCCATTCGTACCCGTGCAAAACCTCCCCGACAACGTACTACAGTTTCTCCTACCCAGCCGCTATTGCCAATCCGATCAAATGGGCGATCGCGCTCAGGAAATTGTAGGAGATAGTCAGTTAGGTTACGACCAGGTAGAAGCGATTTGTCGTTGGATTCACTCGAACGTGGAGTATTGCTACGGAACCAGTGATGCGTCCACCTCAGCAGTCGATACGGCCCAACAACGGATTGGGGTGTGTCGGGATTTTGCCCACTTGGGTATTGCTTTGTGCCGTAGCTTGAATATTCCTGCTCGCATGGTAGTAGGGTATTTGTACCAGCTCGATCCGATGGATTTACACGCTTGGTTTGAAGCCTTTGTAGGCGATCGCTGGTACACGTTTGATGCCACTCAAGAACAACCGCGAGGTAACCGCATTGCCATTGCCTACGGTCGTGATGCAGCGGATGTGGCGCTAGCGACCCAGTTTGGGCCATTACAACTCACCCAGATGCAGGTATGGGTCAATCCCTGCGAACCGATCTAATCTCAACTCCCACCATCTAAACACGAGCTTCTCTAACAGTCGAATAGCTAGTATGCTGGCACCTTGTAGTGCCCATCAATCCGGAGAGAAGCAAAGATCATGTTGTACGAGCGAGAGAAACAGGTAGCCATCCAAGCGGTTATCGCCGCCGCCAAGTTGTGCGAACAAGTCCGGCGAGAGCAAGACTCTGTAGCGATCGCAAAACCCGATCGCAGTCCCGTCACGGTGGCTGACTTTGGTGCACAGGCGGTGATTTGTCAAGCACTGGTCCAAGCATTTCCCACTGATTCCATAATTGGTGAGGAAGATTCTACATTGCTGCGAACCCGAACAGAGCAGTTGGCACAAGTCACCCAATACGTTCAAGCTCAAATCCCCAGTGCAACTTCTGAATCCGTCACCACTTGGATTGACCGGGGTAATGCACAAGTCGCATCGCGCTATTGGACGTTA
>JBFLZA010000149.1:0-14977 GCA_040756535.1 Cyanobacteriota bacterium | reverse complement strand
TGTCAGCTTCTAGAACAGGAAAAGCAAAGAGCACAACAAGCAGAGCAACGACTTAAAGAGATGGAGGCGTTACTGAAGCAGTATCGCGATCGCTTTGGGGAGTTGCCGGAGTCAGATGGGTAGTGCAAGAAAGTGCGATCGCACAAGTTCAAGCTAGGGGTGGCGAACTCCTTCTCTATCCAAATTTTTAAAGTTCCATTAAATTTTCAAGAGTACTCATATTTTGCCACACTTTCTTTTTTTGTTCGACAAAATTTTTCCAGGAAGATAATGTATCGGGAAACTTCTGAATTGTAGTATTAAATACTTCTTCCATAAGAAAAGCACAATCTATAAGTTGATCGTTGGATTTTTGTCTGACAAGAATATTTTCAATAAGATATTCAACATCTTCCGTTTTTAGAAGAGGAATTATTGGTCGGAGATACTCTATAGCATTATTGCGCCCAGTCGCAAAAGAATATGAATTAGTAAATATATCAATACTTTCGCGTACTATAGTTTCAATAATTTTTGTATCTATTTCAATCGGAAAAAAAGTTTTCAAAGTCTCGATAAATTTATTTTTTTCATTCCACCCTAAATTTTTGTAAGTTAACACCAAATCATATTTGATTTCCGGAAACAAATGAAATACATATAATTTTTCTGCTATAGTTGCTTCTTCCTTAATGAAAACTTTTAATTTTTCTTTAATAAGATCTGATGCTTGAAACCATAAATTTTCTTCTATATAAATTAGTTTCAGTAAAAAAGTAAATCTATCGTCTTTAGTCTTTTCAATTATTTTTTCTATAATGGCTTTATCAATCGACTCAAATTCTTCTCTATATTCCTTCAAAAAACAGTTAAATACTAAAAGGTATCTATTAAGAATTGGATGTTCGCTAGGAGGTAAATATAAAATCTTTTTTAGCGTTAATTTAAATAAATTTAGCCTGTATTTTTCAGAGGCAGGTATATGACGCCCCATTAAAGCTTTTTTAACTCCTTCTAAATCATCCGCAAAATATCTTCCTTCAACATCACGAGTTAAGGCATCAGCAGCAGCTTTCCCGATAACTGGAGGTTGGCTAAGTAATACTTCAATAGCTGTTCTGATGTGAGTACGTGCGAGTTCAGGCAAGGGTTGAAATAGCAACCCTTCAGAATCTAAAGCCGGATGAGCGCAACGATGTCGATCTTGTTGAATTCTATTTAGGTGATCATACTCGGTTGAAGTAAGCATTTTAACTTCATTGAATGCTTTATCTAGGATAGTTCGTTCCCAGGCGGCTACAGATTTTTTCTCAGGACTATTCCGAATTTTTTCAATTTCTTCTAGACATTGCTTTGCCGCAGCATCATTAAACACTTCATTAAGTTCACGAAATTTTTGATATAAGTCATACACTACCGCTATCCAAATGGAAACAATTGCAGATCGGTAAGCTCCTGCTGAATATGAAGCTACAGCTTCTCCTGCATAAGCCCTAATATCTTCATCAGGGATATTTAACAAAAGAATTTCAAGATCTGCTAGTTGGCTGTAAGGTCTCATATCATGAATTCCTTAAGATGAATAGTAGATTGAGGTATTCCAGCATCTTTCTTCCAGAGAGGGTACACCAACGCCTTCTACATTGTAGGGTTAGGATGAAAAGTAGCATGAAGCGTTAGGCATCGTGATCGCAAGCGTTTGCAGAACGGTTCCGTAGGAGCTAGCCCGAAGGCTATTCCATACTGCGGAGCAGAACCCGAAGGGTAGGGAATTGCCTACAAGCTTGACTCGAAAAGCGAGATCGCTGGATAGGTTAGGGGAAAGTGCGATCGCCTACAAGCTTGACTCGAGAAGTGCGATCGCCTTTGACATGGACAGATGGCGGCTACCCTTGTAAAAGAGCGATCGCGTAGCGACAAGTCTCTCACTATCAGTACAATTTCAACGTATAGCGATAGTTTAGCTAAATCAAAATATGATTACTATTACTGTTGATGAGATTCAGCGCGATATTTCCGGCTTTCTTAACCTTGTGCAAGCAGGTAATACACTTCTGATCGTGCAAGCCGATGAGCCAATAGCTGAGATTAAGCCAGTCAACTCCAGCAATAATGTTAAGCAGATACGACCTTTTGCTCTGTGTGCGGGAGAGTTTGTTGTACCAGATGATTTCAATGAACCTCTACCTGAAGAAATTCTCAATCAATTTGAAGGCGAATGAAGCTGCTGTTAGATACACACATCTTTCTCTGGTTCATTAGTGGGGATAGTCGATTATCAGCCAGCTTTCGTGATGCTATTCGCAATCCAGATAATGATGTCTATCTCAGTGTCGTGTCCGTTTGGGAAGCAATCATCAAGTACCAACTCGGCAAACTCCCATTACCAGAATCTCCCGAAACCTACCTGCCAAAACAACGCACCAGACACCAAATAGCTAGTCTTCCTGTTGATGAAGAAAGCGTTGCTCAACTTGCCAAACTCCCAGCACTTCACCGCGATCCATTCGATCGTCTGCTGATTTGCCAAGCTTTGCAGCATGAATTGGTAATCGTTACAGCAGATACCGCTATCATGGCTTATTCGATAATTCAATTCTTGAAATGAGTGGCTCAGCAAAGGATAGAGGAAAGCGCGTAAAGCATAGCTATCTCTTCAGGAATCACCTACAGGCTTTACAAGGGAAAGTGCGATCGCATTTTTAAACACAAAGGATAAAATTCCAGCTACTACAAGCTTTACAAGGGAGAGTGCGATCGCATCTTCAGCACTCTATCCCACTACTATGTATTTATACTTATCCAGTTGGCAAGCAAAGCAAGGCTCAAATTCCCATTAACCTTGAAATTCTTCAGTATATTTTAGTAACAATAGAAAAATAATAAAGAAGTTTTTCGGCTTAACTTTCTATTCCTTAATATCTAAATCTTTCGGCTTATTTCTTGAAGATTTTAGCAATTATTTCAGAAGGTAGATAGGAAGTGCTGGTTTTTCCTGTTAGCTTAGGCTTGTTCAAAAAAATTAGTTAACTTTAAAAATCATGAATTTTTTAGCTTGGATTGTTTTAGGTCTGATTGCTGGTGCCATTGCTAAAGCGATTTACCCAGGTCGTCAAGGAGGAGGTATTCTCTCCACACTCTTACTGGGAATTGTCGGAGCTTTCATTGGTGGTACTTTAGCATTGCTTTTGACAACAGGAAGTTTATCCTTAGCGTCAACAAGTTTGAGCATTACCGGAGTAATTGTGGCAGTTTTAGGGGCAATGCTTGCTATCTTCATCTGGCAACAGGTTGCCGGACGGAGTGTGTAATCAAAAAGGCGGATTGAAGAACTTACATCGTAAAGGAGTTCGACATGAGTTTGGAAAAACGAGTGGAAGCCACTGCCAAAAACTTAGAAGGAAAAGTGCAAGAAGCGGTTGGTGAATTGACAGGCGATCGCAAACAAACTATAGAAGGTCAAGTGAAGCAGGCACAAGCTTCTGCCATGCACGTCCAAGAAGACCTCAAGGATGAGGCAAAACGGATAATCGACCGTGCTTAAACCTCTAATGATTGAATAGTACCTGAACGATCAAATCATCAAGCCGTCTAAATCAAAACCATCAGAACTATTGACTAATTAAAATTTCTGAAAAGCGTCAAGCCACTCATTAATCATACTCTTTTTTACAAAACCCAGCTTTGGATAGCTGGGATTTTGCTTTGCAGACTTTGCTTAATTGAGGAGAATGCTCTAATTTAGAGGGGATTTCAATAGAGGATAATACAGAGATATTGTTTGTAAGGGCACGGCAATGCCGTGCCCTTACTATATTGTAAACAAGAACTACTATATTTAGCTATTAATCTCAAAAAGCTGAATATTTATTAAAATTAAATAGGTTTATCTATTAATCTAACCTGCCAAATCAATGAGTTGTATTGACTATTTTTACAAGCTTTTATCCTATCGAGATTACAGCGCTTATGAACTCAATCAAAAAGCGAAAGAAAAGGGATTTGAACCCAGTGAAATCACAGCAGCGATTCAAGACCTTCAGGATAAAGGGTATCAATCAGATACACGCTTTGTCGAAGGGATGATTACCTCCAATCGGGGTAAATATGGAAAATCTATGATCAAGCGTAAATGCCGTGAAAAAGGAATTGGGGCTGATTTGTTCGAGCAAGTCTGGGAATCCCAGGCGGAGGAAGAAGAAGTAGTAGGAGAACTGGATAATTTAAAAGCCAAGGTCATGCGAAAGTACAAAATTGATGACTTTTTTTCAATCGAACCGAAGACCAAGGCGAAGTTATGGAACTATCTTCAGTACAGAGGGTTTAATCCCGGTGAGGTTTTAGCTCAGTGGCAGCGGGAACAAGAAGAAGAGGTTGAGTGACTCAATTGAGCATATATAGCGGTTTTCAATTGAGTGGAACACATAACATCTGTAGAGGCTTTGGTATCGTGCCCCTACCGCTTAGAAGTAGGTAGGTGTAAAAAAATGACCGTAGATTTGTAGGGGCGGGTTTAGGGATCGATTTTGAATTTAATCGATAAATCTTGTACAAAACCCGCCCCTTAATTTAATCAAGGCAAGGGCGGGTCTTGATTGAGCGTTGTCGGTTTTGTCACAAAAGTTATCGCATAAACCCGCCCCTACATATATTAGGGCTGTTTAACCGGACATGGTATTACCTCACTCCCCATTCTGACTTGCCTATCGAGCCGTTGTGCCAGTGGTTGTAATATTATGTGCGGCTGCCCACTGAGCGATATCTTGACGGTTAATCGCTGCTGCCATTAAATCAGGAAACTGGTCGGGTGTGCAGGCAAAAGCTGGGATGCCCAACTCGGCAAATGCTGCTGCGATGCCATGATCGAAGCAAGGTGCGCCATCATCGTTAAGTGCTAAAAGAGTAATCAACTGCACACCCGACCCCACTAGTGCTGCCACCCGCTTCAACATCTCTGTGCGGTTACCCCCCTCATACAAGTCGCTAATGAGCACCAAAATTGTTTCCTGGGGACGCCTTACTAATCCTTGACAATAGGCTAGGGCGCGATTGATATCTGTACCCCCCCCTAACTGAGTGCCAAACAGTAAATCTACTGGCTCGTGTAATTCTTCAGTCAAGTCTACAACCGATGTATCAAAAACCACCATCCGAGTTTGTACAGCACGCAGGGATGCCAATACAGCACCAAAGATACTGGAGTAAACCACTGAAGTCGCCATCGAGCCACTTTGGTCGATGCAGAGGATAATGTCCCGTAGGGATGAGCGCTTGCGCCCGTAACCAATACGAGTTTCTGGGATAATCGTGCGGTACTCTGGCTGATAGTGCTTGAGATTAGCGCGGATGGTACGGTTCCAGTCAATCTCATTATGGCGAGGACGGCGGTTGCGTATCGCTCGGTTGAGGCTACCCATTACCGCTTGACGTGTGGGATTGGCGAGTTTTTGTTGCAACTCTTCAACGACACGCTGCACTACCCGACGCGCCGAATCTTTGGTTTTACTGGGAATTACATTCTTGAGCGCGATTAAATCGGCAACCAAGTGAACATCAGGTTCCACTGCTTCTAGCATCTCTGGTTCTAAAAGCATTTGCCGCAGGTTGAGCCGTTCTAAGGCATCTTTCTGCATTACCCGCACAACTGATGTCGGGAAGTAAGTCCGGATATCGCCTAACCAACGGGCAACATTGGGGGCGGAACTGTCCAGTCCCCCAGTGCGATCGCTATCATAGAGGGCACTAAGGGCATCGTCTATCGATTTGTCTTTGCCACCTAGCGTAAAACTAGTATTCCCTTCTCCACCACCACCGCTGCAAATACCATCTGCTTCTCCACCTCCCAGGATAAGTCGCCAACGACGCAAACGTTCTTCATTTGGTGCTTCGGGCATTGTTTACCCCTGAATTTAGCTATAAATTGACTATTTTTTGAAGTCAAAAATCACGGATTCCAACGTCAAATAGTTTTGGATAAAAGCCTGGGTTTAGGTTTCATAGGAAGGATGAAAGAGAAATAACACAATTGTTAAGAAGCACAGGTACTGATGAGCTTAACTAGACAATGATAGACGGAGAGTTTTTTTTCACACAGAGGTCATTATGGCTTATGTATGCGAACTAGGCACGGGCCAAAGAGTTTACCTCGATAATCAGGGAACGCAAACCATTGTCACAACTTCTACTAGCAGTGCAGGACAGCAGCAACAGGCGAGTAGCAGTTTTACAACCGGAAGCTGGACATCGCCCCCGGAACTGTTCCAAGCTCTCAACGGTGTCGTGTTAAAGATTAAAACAGCACAGGGCGAACACTATATCCAAGTCCAAGGCGGCAGCATGAGTGTGATGAGTGGGATGCCTGCTGTCGGAAGTTCTCAACAGATGCAAGTGCAACAAGTTACCAGCACGCCTGCCTCATCCATGCCTCCAATGCAACCGATGGAACCCGTAAAACCGATGGAACCGATGAAACCCATGAAGATGGGGGATATGGAGATGAACATGAACCCTATGGAAATGCGGATGGGCAACATGGAGATGCAGATGGGAGAATCGATGTCGTTTTCCACCCCCGCTCAAGGCAGCGATCGCTTTTGCCCTCAATGTGGTAACTCAGTTAGTCTAAGCGATCGCTTCTGCGCGAGTTGCGGCAATCGTCTTCAATAATACATTGGTCATTGGTAAAAGGAAAAGCTGTATTAGACTTCTTGCAAGCCATGCTAACTTTCGATTTTTAACCACAGATGCACACAGATAAACGCAGATGGATGGGATAGTATTGATCGACTGCAAGCAAGAGGTCTATTGTTATTTTTTAAGGGCGATCGCGCAATATTTCTCGCACTTCCATTAAGATCTCTCCGAGTCTATTTTTACCACTGCCGTCTTTACCGCATCCCCAGTAGTAATCAATAGGGGAGTTTTCAACAATTAGCTCATCTCCTGTGGCAAGTAATATTTCGCGGATGTCTTTGTGGGTTTCAAATTTACGGAGAACCGCTTTTCTCATAATACCGTCTTTGACTTCGTTCCAATCGGGACGAAGGGGACGTTTGCGATCTCTGCCCATTTTTGCCGCATCTTTGGGTGATTTTACCTCACGAATTTGGTCAGCGTGAGGTGTGCCTACAAATTTTTGGGCTTGGAAATAGTGTTCGCTCGTCGGCCAATAAACCCCATCTAACTCGAAGCCGTGGGGAGAAAAGTTTGAGAAACAGCCGTATTGTGCACGAGTACCGTAGAAGTAAATAGTCATAAACTACCGAGTTGAATAACTATTGCTGTAGCTTCAAGATGCGCGATCGCAAAGTATTTCCCTCAGCTAAACTTAAGCTTGGTTAGTTGCGATCGCTTCTGGGGGAACACCGAATAGTTGTTGTAAATAGGACTGGGTAAGGCTCGTCTGCCAGTGACGCACTCGATTTCAGAGCATCTTCTCCATAAATACAGTGCAAAAGCTTTCGTTATATCGCTCGATCGCATAAAATCCAAGTCGCTTGTAAAGCTTAAGCGCTGGTGCTTGTTTTTGTTCATCTAGGGTATCCAACCTAACTTTCTTATAGCCTGTATTCCTGGCAAAATCTAAGAGCATCTGAGCTAGTTTCATTCCCAATCCTCGCCCTCGGTACTCTTTGAGCAACCACATCCTCTTCAGTTCAGAAATATCATCGCTCAAGCGCCGGATAGCTCCGCATCCAACAACCTTTCCATCATCGACAATCACTAAGAATGTACCGTTATTATCGAAGTAGTGCGATCGCACGTCATCAATGTCAGACATGGCATCATAACGCCTGCTCGTTTCTTCAGAAACCTGCCAGAGTTCGTGACAAACTGTGAATATTACTTGTTTAACCTCTTCAATTTGATGGTTTTGTATGGGTTTGATTTCTATCACTTAATTTTATTGAACTGATAACAGTATTGTGGTAGAATATGCTAGTTAAAAACTTTTGAGCCTGAAGCGATCGCTACCAAAAACCTCTACCAAGAATCCTGACGCTTTCCTATCCACATAGCAGGGGTTGGTAGGGGAGGAACTTGCTATCGAACCCCTCATCCCAAGGAAACTTCCCTGCCTTATCCGGCCAAAAGCCTTGGAGAGCAGGAAATTGGTCTTGATAGCCATAAAACCACCTTGCCCAACATAAGAAATTACCAATTTGGGCACTGGCAACCGTCTCAAACACACAGGGATAGTTCTCAAGAATCTCATAGTAGGGTTTACCTGCTTCAAACCGAGTACCTGCTTTGACTTGATCACCAATAATATTGATAATGCGTCCCATCACCTCATAGGGTAATCCAAACAAAATGATTTCTGGATGCTGGAAATGGTGCCATAGTCCAATGGAGTAAGCAAATCCAGGAGATGTTTCATCGGCCTCAACTCCAAGGATATGCCAACCGTATTGTTTGATGTCATCAAACACTTTCTGTTCTAAAGGATTGGGCAGCATTTCACAAGCCTGCTCAAATAATCCTTCTGCTTCCAGCCAAGCATAGCCTGTTTGCAAATTCGGGTAATCTTGAATCTCCTTAATAAATGCTTTCCCTCCGTAGTAACCACAATCACTCAGTAATTCTGCAAGGGAATGAAGGGTTTGTTCTCTATCTTGAGTTTGTATGGCAGCAAATAGGCGATCGGATTTCTTCTTAGGGTTCGGGGTTTCCATAAAGTGTCTCCAGATGGTGTATTGCAGTCCTAGATGATGTGTGAGAAAAATTAACCACAGATGCACGCAGATAAACGCAGATAAATAATGAAGTAGGGTGGGCATTGCCCACTATTAATTCTGCAACCTTGACAAAAATTTGGTTCTAGAAAGTCGGTACAGTAATCGCCGTAACGACGATTTTTCCTAGGGGCACTGCCTTCGTGCGTACACCTAAACCCTGGCGGGGCAACCACAGAGGGATTGCCCCTACCCTTAATGAACCGATGCTCTAAGCAATGCCCACCTTCTGTTTTATTCAATTCTTCTAATGATTCACTCCCAGTAACTGAGCAATCATGGGTAGGATAGTTTCGGCACGGCGTTCATCAAATTCCCTTTCCTCAACTCCAGTTGTAAGGTAGGAATTTCCCCGTTTTACCCGTTCCCCCATCTGGCGACGTTCTGGTGCAGAGAAGGTAGAAAAGGTACGACGCAACAAAGGCAGTAATGCTGTAAACGTATCTTCATTGAGTTGAGTAACCCAACTATCTAAAACTTGCCATAATTTGTCATCATGGAGCAACAATAACCCACTACCTTTTAAAAATCCTTCGACCCAAGCAGCCGCTTGAGGCGGTTCAGTGGCGGTTGATAGTGCTAATCCCATCAGTCGTGCCGCTTCATCCGCATCGAAAACCCCTGCATCAAGTAACAGTCTACAACTACGACCGGCTAACAGATTATGGATATTACCCTGTTCATCTGCTAACTGGGTTAATACCTGCCGCCAAGATGCTAAATGCGCTTCATTTTTCAGTAAGGAGATAGCACTATTGACTTGATTCAGTCGTTCATGCATTTGGGCCGCAGCATCGTCATCCAGGGATGAACAAGCCCCTGGTAAATTAATACAAATTCGGGTAACAATGCCATCTATAATATGAGCGACTAAGGTTGTATCGGTTTTGCGAACATTGCCATAACGCACGACGTTTGCCAACGGCGGCAATGCTTCCATTAAGTGGGCAACATCGCTATGTACAGCAGCCTCAGCTTGTAGGCGTGTCATCAGGTAACTGACGGCATTGGGTAAGTCCGCAAGTAACACATGATCTAATAGGCGAGTTAGCATGGGCAAGTCGGTGGCTTTGTCTGCTGCATCACGGGCAAAGGTAGTTGCCGCATCATAGATTGTGTTGCCCCAGATGCCTGCCTCAATTAGGGCAACGGCAAACTCAGGGTGCCACTCCAAACTCCAGTATTCCCAGAATGTCCCCTGTTCCCTACCCGTCAACTGTTCAAGCTTGCCCCAAGAAATTCCAAGTAGAGTCAGACGGTGTAACACTTGGCTTTTTTGCAGGGGTGCCGCTTCACGCAAGTTAAGTTTTAAGGGCTTATTTTTTTCGGTGTTATCAGGCAGCTTCAATCGCTTCTTTGTATGCCTGAAATCTTGCTGTAACGGCACCATCGGCGTCTCATCCGGTACTTCCCCCAAGCGATCGCCTACAATCAGTTTGTCGTGAATCAAGCGCATGGGCAAATCGCTACCAAAACACAACACGGTTTGGGTAGCTTCGTTGAGTTCGATTAAACCAGGGAGAGGGCGATCACGTAATGCTGCCAATGATTCTGCTAACCTTACTGCTTCAATGATATGGGCGGATGATGCGTCTAAATCTTCTTCCCGCAGTAATTGCGCTACCTTCGCCATCCAACGAATCGCTACTTCACTTCCTCCTGCCCTCCATTCTCCCCCCTTGCTAAGGAGGGTTGGGGGGGTAAAAGATTGAGGGTTTACTGTCCACAAGTGGTGATACCATCCGGGGGATTCTACACCCGCACCATAACCACTATTGAAGGAAAGTCTTCCATACGTCCAAGGCACCCAAGTTGCCTCCACTTTTGTCTTGGGTAGTCCTTTGAGTAAAGCATTATCCTCTTTTACAGGTGGCATTTGCGTTAATGCTGGCGCGTGCCAAGCACCGCAAACTACGGCAATACGTTGAAATCCTTCTTTTTGGGCAGCACGAATGGTGGTACGCATATAAGCTTCACGCTGCAATTCCCTTAAATCTGATTCTGGAGGTGCTTCCTGACGCAACGCTGTCATTGCTTCTAAAATAGCGGCAAATAAGTCACCGCTATCCTGACGCTGTTCTACCAAATGTTCCCACCAGCGTTCCCCATCACTGTAACCTGCTGCTTTTCCTAACCAACCCAAGGGGTCAAACCGAATTTCATGAGCTGGGTTTTGAGGTAGATTATCTGGGGAAGTATTAGCGATCGCACTTTCTGGTTCAACGTCTGATTCTGGTGCTGATTGCTGCTTATCCTCAGTCTCAGATTCCTGTGTTTGTACCAATTGATGCGCTTGAGGCAAGTCCATGAAGCGCACGGGGATATTATGAGTTAACCCGTAGTGGATTGCCTGCCATTCTGGAGAGAATACAGCGAAAGGATAGTAAACACAGCGTTGCGGTTGATCGGGAACGTATATAAGTAGGGCGACGGGTGGCTGCATTTCCGGGTTTACCAGTAGCGGCAGCATTGTATCCGCGTCGGGTGGCCCTTCTACCAGGATGACATCGGGTTGTAGAGTTTCGAGGGCATCCCGGAGCGATCGCGCGGAACCAGGGCCATGATGACGGATGCCGAAAATGTGGGGGTTGGGCATGGTTTGGGGCAATCTTAACGTCGATTAAGAATAGTGGCGTTACTTATCCTTCGAGCTTACAGGTTGAAACGGTTGAGTGCGATCGCTTCCATCCAAAACCCACACAGGCATTATAGGCATGATGTAGGGGCGGGTTTAGCGATCGATTTTGAATCTAACCGATAAATCTTGTACAAAACCCGCCCTTCCCCGTTGACATCAAATCGATAAATTTTGTCCAAAACCCGCCTTTACCCATCGGTTGACTAGGGCGGGTTTTGATTGGGCGTTGTCGGCTTTGTCACAAGAGTTATCGCCTAAACCCGCCCCTACAATCTTATTGACGAAATGCGGCATATAAGGTTTGTTTGCTGCGATCGAAAACCTACACAGGCATTATAGGCATGATGTAGGGGCGGGTTTAGGGATTGAATTTGAATTTAACCGATAAATTTTATACAAAACCCGCCCTTACCCGTTGGCATCAAATCGATAAATTTTGTCCAAAACCCGCCCTTACCCATCGGTTGGCCAGGGCGGGTTTTGATTGGGCGTTGTCGGCTTTGTCACAAAGTTATCGCCTAAACCCGCCCCTACAATCTTATTAACAAATTGCAAAAATTGTGTATTTAGGAAGAGCGATCGCTTTCATCGCTACAAAACCGAACCTTATTTTTTGATATTGTGCATTTTGCCCGACATCACTTCTTAGTAATATCGTCGCAGAGGGTGCGATCGCTCTCACTCACATTAGGGTTGGTCTTTAAATAATCTTGCACCCAATTGCAACCACGCATCAGCAAATCCTCCAAATCAAAATTCCAGAACTTAACTACTCCATCAATACTGATAGAAGTTAGTGTCTGACCATCAGGACTGAAACTCGCGCTCAAAATAGACTCATCATGCCCCTGAAGGACTTGCATTTCTCTGCTATTGATGCTCCACAATCTCACTGTTTTGTCTTTACTAAAAGAAACAATCACTTGGCCGTCGGGGCTAAACCCCACACCCAAAACCTTGTCTTGATGTCCCTGAAACACTTGCAGCTCTCTGCCATCGCGATGCCAGAGTTTCACCGTTTTATCCTCACTGCAAGAGGCAACAAGTTGACCGTTAGGACTGAAACTCACACCCCAAACTCTAGTAGGATGAGCTTGGAATGCTGTGAGTAGTGTACCGTTAAAACTCCAGAGCCTTACCATTCCATCAGCACTAGCAGAGACAATGGTTTGACTATCCGGGCTAAAACTGGCTCTCAAAACGCTCTCTTCGTCAGTTTGGAGCGTTTTGAGTAAATTAGCATAGACATCATAGCGATTCCATAGCTTCACCGTTCCATCGGCACTAGCAGAAACCAACATCTGACCATCGGGACTAAAGTTCACGTCCAAAACAGCATCTTTGTGTCCCCGAAGAACTTGCATTTCTTGACGATTAAGGCTCCAAAGCCTCACCATCTCGTCTTCACTAGCAGAGGCAATAGTCTGACAGTCAGGGCTAAAGCTCACGCTTCTAATACTGGTAGGATGCATCTGAAACTTTCGCATCTCTCTACCGCAATTGCTCCAGAGTTTGATGATTCCTTCTTTACTCCCAGAGGCAATCATCTGAGTGTCGCGGCTGAAACTCACGCTGTTTATTTGGGGATGCTGTATCTGGAAACTTGGTATCTCCATTTTCTGGGGACTCCAAAGTTTTACAGTTGCATCCCCGCTGGCAGAGGCAATAATCTGACCATCGGGACTGAAGCTCACATCAAAAACACTATCGCGGTGACTTTTAAGAGTTCGCAGTTCCCTACCCTCCAGACTCCAAAGTTTTACAGTTGTGTCCTCACTAACAGAGGCAATAATCTGACCGTCAGGACTAAAACTTACGCCAAAAACACTACCTTGATGACCTTTCAGTGTTCGCAGTTCTCTACCGTCACAACGCCAGAGTTTGAGTGTTTTGTCTCGACCCCCAGAAGCTAGCATTTGACCATCAGGACTGAAACTTACGCTCCAAACAGCACGACGATGCCCATGAAGGACTTGCATTTTTTTGTTCTTTAAGTTCCAGAGTCTTACCGTTCCGTCTTCACTAGCCGTGGCAAGGGTTTGACCATCAGGACTCCAAATTACTTTCCAGACTTTGTCTTCATGTCCCTTGATAGTTCGCAGGAGAGTACCGTCCCGACTCCACAGCTTTACCGTTTTGTCTTCACTAACAGAGGCTAGCATCTGACCGTCAGGACTGAAGCTCACACCAAAAACATTACCGTTATGTTCTTGAAAGGTTTGCAGTTCTACTCCATCAAGACTCCAGAGTTTTACAGTTCCATCTTTACTAGCAGTAGCAAAAATTTGACCATCAGGACTAAAACTTACGCCCCAGACTTTGTCTTCATGTCCCGTAATAGTTTGGAGTAGAGCGCCATCCTTGCTCCAAAGTTTTATCATTTTGTCTTCACTAACAGAAGCCAATATCTGGCCGTCAGGGCTGAAACTGATGCCTAAAATTCCCTGATAATGCCCCTGGAGACAATTGTACTCTTGGACTTCATAAATTGCTTGCCGTAACAGTCCTATAGTCTGAAGCTGGATAGAAGAAGAGGTTTGAGCATCTCGTAACTTGATGCTCGCTTTCAGGCTGGCGATTAATCCTTTAAGCTGTTCGTGGGATAGAAGCAAAGCTTGAGATAGCGAATTCAGTGCTTCAATTTCAGCAATTTCTGCCCGCTTGCGTTGTTGCTCTGCTTTTTCATAAAGCTCCTTCCAGCGTTGTGCTTCTTCTACCTGTTGCTTTTGGCTCTCTATAATGAATACTTTTTGCCATTCAGTTACGGCTAGCTGTTTGTTTTTTTGCTCTGCTTCGAGTAACCAATCTTCAGCAATGGCTAATTCACTCCCCCGCAACAGCAAGTCATCACTTTTATCTTTCTCCTGCCATTCAATCGCCCTCTGCAACCATTTCGTATGATGGCGTAAATGTTCTCTATCTGTATCCAGTGTTCTCACTAATTGTCGAAAATTGGCATTAAAATCCCGCTCATTCTGATTAAAATCAATCCACTGCACCTTTCTTAACTCTGGATGCAGCTCACCTGAATTTACCTGCCGATGCAGCACCGTTACAAACCGCTTATTTAAGCCCGCCGCATACTCCACCTCTTCGGCACAATAGGGCGAATTCACAGAACGAGGCGAGAGAATAAATAAAAAGTTATCGCAAGCTTGAATTCCTTGGCATATCTCCTGGGCAAAATCCGCCCCCGATGCAATACTTTCTTGGTCGAACCAAGTCCTCTTCCCCTGAAGTTGCAGTTCATCATTCAGCTTCCGGGCAAAATCCGAATCCGCACGAGAATAGGAAATAAACACATCCAGTGATCTTGCAGGCGGTTGCCGCAAACTTTCATTAATGAATTCTTCAATTAACGGTATCGGCGGATGCTGAGTTCTCTTGTTTGCCACCTTCAACCAAGTTTGGGCACTCCGCAAGTTATACCCCCGCAATAGAATACTCGGATTCTCGTGTTGCCGCTTCCATTTTTGCGCTTTAGTCAGCAAAACCTTATGCTCGCTATAGTAAGCCTCATCCTGGTGCAGAATCCTCAACAATTGGCTTTCATCGAGTAAGTAATCGTCTTCCTTTACATTGTCCGTCAGGTCAATATACTGCAAATCCCGCAGCGCATTTGGTA
>JBFLZA010000148.1:0-14987 GCA_040756535.1 Cyanobacteriota bacterium | reverse complement strand
AAGGAGAGAAAACCTCTTTTGCTTTTTTCCCTTCCCCTGCTTTTGTAATTAAAATTACAGCAAGTTTCCCAGGAGTTGGGTGTATCGCTGAGTGTAACCGCTTGGAGTTGATTTACCTGGAAACTGCTGTCAAGGCTATCAGTTCTAATCCTGATTACATTAATGGAAGCAATATGGCTCCCGATCCCTGACTTCTGAACCCTATCCTCAGGGAGAGAAACTTAATACAAAAACTTAGAAAACGCAAGGAGTAAAATCACAATTTTCTCCCTCTTAAAATCTCTGACAAGGAATTTAAACTGTACTCTCAGGACGCCCAATGACAAGATCGCATGAATTTTCTGTCCAGATTAGATGAAGTGCCGAACAAATAAGGTTTTGTCCTCTTCAATAGAGATAGGTACTCCGGTCACCGACTACATGCAATAGACCTTTGTACCTTAAGGACGCTTCGCATACCCGATGACCTATGCTTACCAAGGAAAAGAACATCCACACGGAGCTCAAAGGACAACGCACTCTTGCTGCGATCGTTTTTACGGACGTCGTTGGCTATAGTGCCCTGATGGCTGCTAATGAAGAGTACACCCTGGATTTAATCCGCAGGGACTTCAAAATTATGAAACAACTTTGCCAACGGTTTGAAGGCAAAGTCCTCAAAACCATTGGCGATGCCCTGCTGATGTACTTCCCCAGTGCTGTTAAAGCAGTCGCCTGTGCCCAAGAAATGCAGGTGAGGTTGGCTGATTTAGCACGTCAACTTGCTCCGGAGGACGTTCTCATCCATCGGATTGGCGTTCATTTGGGAGATGTATTTTTTAATGGCACCGATGTTATGGGCGACGGGGTCAATGTAGCAGCAAGACTGCAATCAGAAGCCCAACCGGGTGGAATTTGCATGTCTCAAACGGTCTACGATGTCGTCAAAAACCCCTTGGCCTTGAAAGCAACGGAATTAGTGCCTAAAAAGCTAAAAAATATTCCGGGTTCAGTCCTGGTTTATCAAATTCCTCCTATTCACCCAACCCCCTTCACCTCACAATGGGAACTCGAAGCGGCTGACTTAGAGGGAAATAGCAATGAATCAGATTTAATTGTCTATTCATCAGGACAATGGGTTTTATTGCACGACCACTTCTTTCAACTGGAAACCTATAGCCATGCTGCCGATGGTAGGCTGATTATCCAAATTCCTTCTAGAAGTGTCCAAGATGATGCGTCAATTCAAGCACTCCGCCCCAAACTTGAACAATCACCTCTGATTAAATTTGCCTATCAAAATGACGGGTTGCTGGTCAAAGTTAAGAGCGTTGAATCATCATCTAGAGCAGATTGCAAACTTTGGACTATTACGCTTGAACCCAAACCCATTAAATTCAATAGTCAGGCTTTAGAGCAATCCTACAAAGGTCGCAAGCAATTCTATTCAGCAGATGATATTGCTCGGTTGAAAGCAAGGCGGTTGTTACTGAATGACCCACCTAAACTGCAAATGCTGCAAGATGCTCAAGTTTTCAGCCCCGCTTTAGCTGAGCGTGAAATGGTGGAAAACTTAATCCGAAACAGTGCTACTCCTATTAAGATTGAAGATTGCGTCCTCCACTCACTCTATCCAATCTATAAGGATAAAGTCAGAACTTTCTTAGAATTGGCGCGACTCCAAGCCATTTTCTATCTGAAAGCAACGGGTGTTGTAGAGCAAGTAATGGAGTTGTCTTTGGGACCCATTTGTCACGGTAAGGTACATGTGCGGTTTCGCGGGACAAGACAACACGTCTATGGTGGAATTGAGCCAGCCGTGATTGAAATTGAAGGCGATTGCTCACTGGTGAAATAAGGATAAAGGATTAAGTATGAAGTCTAAAACCAGTAACAGGCTTCTATCAAATGGTCATTGGATAGAATGGATTTCAACCTTCAACCTTCAACCGTTCCATCAAACAGTTAGCAATGCGCTGCGCTGCTCCTGGCTGACCCATTCGTTGGTAACCATTCTCCGCAATTAGTTGCAACCAGTCTGGGTCACGGAACAATTGCTGTAGTACACTCGCTACTTTCTCAGGCTGTTCTACTAAAATCAACGAGGGTCCAAGCAAACGACTTTGAGCTTCAGCAAAAGCAGGGTTAAATTGAGGCCCGTTTCCGGGAATTGCGATCGCAGGTTTTCCCAACCCCACAAACTGTTCTGTTGCCGTTCCCGCCATCGCTATGCAGCAGTCACTTTTAAGCAAACAGAGATTGTAGTCATTTTGAGTTAATATTAGCGTTGCATTTTTTTGGGTAAACGTTAGAGCATCTTCGTCATTGAGTTGAAGATTTGAGACAGTTGATTCAGACGCTTGCTGACGCCAACCCTGACCTTGCAACGTTTCGCGCAACAGATCAAGATTCAAACCAGGAGCGATCGCACCGAGAAACAAAACAGAGCGATCGCTAAAAGTGTCACAGAACCCAGATGTTGCCACCACGATTTTTTGCCAATTTTCATACGCTTCCGGTGCTCTAGAACCTGGTAAAAGAGTAATAATGAGCGATCGCTGCATTTCTTTCAATTCAGCGTCGGGTTCGTAAAATATTGGTGTGGGATGCTCTGGATAAATCCCATCCATCATCGGATTGCCCAAATCGAAAGCAGGAATCGGCCACTTTTGTAAGATTTCTGTGGTTAGCTTATCTCTAGGAAAAACAGCCTTACAGCGCCGACGACTCATCAACCAACGTTCCCACGGTAGATAAACTGAACCCGACCAACCTTCCCGACGCGATCGATTAGGCAACCACCCCGCCTCATCACGCAGATAGTATTCCGATTTAGCTGTACCAACAAAGGCATATGGTGCCCCACTCGACCAAGCAAATAATAGTGGGACAATATCTCCCACAGCCAGGATAGTGCCTCCTCTTTTGCTCCAGCGCCGAACCGCTTTGAATTGCGATCGAGTAAGTTGTAGTAATCCACCCCGCACATCTCGCAGTAACTGACGCCCTTCCATATAAATAAACCCACCGGAAGGCATCTTCTGCACGGGTCCAATAATGGGAATGCCCAATTGAGTATAGGCTCGTCCTTCACCCACTAATGGCAGCGCTGCCAGTTCTGGAACTGCTGGATGTTTTTGCAATTCCTGCAAAATTCGGACGGCGATTACATCCTCTCCATGACCATTGCTGAGACACAGCAGATGCATAGTATTGATTTATTCCTTCCTTACAACGAATTAACACCTAACTCCAAGGTGGAAGTGAACCACTAAGGAAACCAGAATTCTCCTTGATCTGTAGGAATAAATCAACTTTCAACCTTTCCGCTTGAGTCATCCGGACTTTTCTCTAGCTTATATCCGGGAATGGCGATCGCACTACTCGTACAATTTCAACCCAAAGGCGATCGTACTTTCCTTTTCTGGCTTTTTTCCAGGGCTGTCTTGACGATGAAATCAACTTCTCGATTGACCTTCTGCGACCGACCAAAACGCATCGCCATTGAGCGCAGAAGCTAAAATCTAAACAAGCCGCACCAGTAGCACATCTATGACTATCAGTCTCCCACCCGAACTCGAGGTCACCCTTCAAGCTATTGCTGATCGCCAGGGAAAAGATATCACTGAGCTCGTCATCGAAATCCTGACTCAAAGCCTCGCCCTCAACCCAAACGCAACTTTTCCCAAACGACCTAAATTCATGCGCTTTGCAGGTATTGCCGCCGAAGAGTCCAGCCTCCTCACCAGCCTAGAAGAAGATGTAAACCGTGATCGCGCCCTCGACCTGCAACGTCCAGTAGATTTGTGAACAAAGCCCTCCTCGACACCAACAGCCTTTCCTACTTCCTCCGAGGACAAGCCAATGTTGTCGGCAAACTCAACGAGTACGGGCAATTTTATGACTTCCTCACCTTTTCGATCCTAACCTACTACGAAATCAAAGCTGGACTCACCTACCGAGATTCCACAAGAGTGCTGGCTCAATTTGAAGAAATTGCCCGCGAAAGCGAAATCCTGCTCCTAAGTCTGGCAACAATGGATATTGCCAGCAACATCTACACAGATCTGCGGTGGCGAGGTCTTCTGATCGCGCCAATGGACTTATTGATTGCAGCCAGTGCGATCGAGCATGGCTATACCCTGATTACAGCCAACGTCCGACACTTCCAGAACATTCAGGGCTTACGTTATGAGAATTGGGCCCAATGAGCGATTAGTTTTTGCAACCTATCGCCCCTCCTGCGAACTGCCAAAACGCGATCGCCTACAATAAAGTCAACACTACTGAAGTGCTAATGCCATGCAAATCGTCCTACCACCTGAAGTTGAAGCCCTTGTGCAGCGCCAACTTATTAGTGGCAAATACAATAGTGCGATCGAAGTCATCCTTGCTGGTGTCAAACTTCTTGAACAACAGCAAGATATATACAAAGGACGACTACAAGAACTCCAACAGGACGCACTTGAAGAAGCTTACCGACAAGCATCACAAGAAGTTGACCCAACTTGGGATGTGGCAATTGCGGATGGATTGACTGATGAAACGTGGTGAAATTTACTATGCTAATCTCAGTCCTGTAGTTGGATCTGAGATGGATAAACGTCGCCCGGTGCTAATAGTCAGCAATGATACTAATAACCGGGTCGCCACCACAGTAACAATTTTACCAATTACATCTAATGTTAGCCGTGTCTATCCTTTTGAAGTTTTGCTTAACTCAGATGATAGCGGGTTACCCAAACTTTCTAAGGTGCAAGCGCAACAAGTAAGGACAATTTCTAAGCAACGTATTGAATGCGAACCAGTGGGAACGTTGAGTGAGAAATTTATGCAATTGGTGGATGCTGCACTTAAATTACATTTGGGGTTGACTTGAAAATAATTGAAAAAATGCGATTGCACTCTCTTCCCATCCAAAAAGCTTATCGCCTTTAGGATTATGAGTTTTTCGTTACGCGATCATTTCTGTATTGCACTGTGAAGGCGATCGCTCGTTGATACTGACGGGCTGCTTGCGCGGCGGGAGAGGCGATCGCATATCACACAGCATCAATCGCGATCGCATTTTCCAGACGTGATTAATCCTATGTCTACTCTACTTTTGAATGTCAATACCGTCGCAGAGGTGGCGATCGCTCTCACTCACATTGAGGTTAGTCTTTAGATCATCATGCAGGCAATCACAAGTGAACTTTACGGCAGATTTGGGCAAGTCTTACAATATGGCTCATTGCCCAGATACTCTTGCCACTCCTCCATCGTGAGATTGCGCTTCAGGTGACGGCAAGCCTCTTCAATTAATTCTTCTGGTCGCCAAAGCCATAGTCGTGCCGTGCCATCCCTACTCCCCGTAGCTAAGTATTTGCCATCCGGACTGAAGGCAAGAGCCATCACACTGTCATTGTGGGTTATACGCGAAACTTCCTTACCGCTAGGGACTTCCCACACACGAGCAGTTTTCTCATAATAACTTGCCGTGGCTAGGTATCTGCTATCCGGGCTGAAGGCGATGGAACCTAGTAGAGGTTCATGTCTCAATTCATGTCTTATGCAAATAATTTCCTGCCAACCATTCACTTTCCACAAGCGGACAGACTCGTCCTCACCTGTTGCTGCTAAGTACTCTCCATTGGGACTGAAGGCAACAGCAGTATTTTTGGGCGACTCGATTTCAAACATTGAGCAAATGAATTGTAATACTAATTAGTAGTTTTCTACTACGGCAAGCGTCTGACTTCCTTTCCTGTATCCACATCCCAGACAAGAACAATGCCATTAAAACTTCCTGCGGTCAAAAGTTTTCCATCTGGACTAAAAGCAACTGATTGTACCTGACTCTCATGGGACAGGCTTTTGACTGTATTGCCAGTAGCCAAATCCCACATCTTTACGCTGTGATCGTTACTTACGGCAGCTACATACTCTCCTTTTGGGCTGAAGGCAACATCATGAATAATGCCTGTGTGCTTCATTTCTATAAAAAGTTGGCTGCTGATATCTTTCCACTTCTGTACCCAGGCAGTATCACCTCTGCTTGTTGTAATAGCTATGTACTCTCCATCGGGACTAAAAGCTATGGCTCTTAGGGGCTGGTTGTCAGGTAGGGATATGCTCCGAAATTGTTTGCCCGTAGTCACTTCCGAGATTCGGACAGTGCCGTCCTCACTTGCGGTTGCCAAGTAATTTCCATCTGGGCTGAAGGCAACATCCAGTACCATTTCCTCATGGATTACACACGCCACTTCAGGGAGCCGATCCAACTCCCATACTTGAGCGGTTTGATCACCACTTGCTGTGGCTACTAGGTATCTTCCATTAGGAACGGGATAGAAGGCTATGTCCCTTACATTATTTTCGTGAGTAATACGAGCAACTTCCTCTCCACTGGTAGCCTCCCATACACGAGCAGTTTTGGAGCCATTTGCTGTTGCCAAGTATTTTCCATCTGGACTGAAGGCAACGGCTTGCCATGTATCCGAGAAATGCTGATCGTGAGGCATACGAGCGATTTCTCGTCCATTGCTGACATCCCAGACTCTTGCAGTGTGATCTCTACCTGCTGTCGCTAGATATTTTCCATTAGGGCTGAACGCGATCGTTGATATTCCCTCATGTTCTATATATTCGACTCCTTCGCTACCAGGTTTCCATTGCAAAATTGCGCGGTTATCGCCTGAAATAACCACAGATTTTTCATCGGGGCTGATAGCAACACCCCATAAAGAATAGCCATACCCTCTGCCATACATTCGCTGTAATTCATTGTTGATTATCGCCCATGCCTCAATAGTTCCATTCAAAGTTGTAATGAATAGGCATCTACCATCAATGTTGAAGGCGATATCTGTCACTATTGCATTTGAAAGGTTCTTAGTAGCAATTAGCTCTTCACTATATGCGTCCCATACAGAAATGATATGTTCTGCACTGACAGTAACTAAGTAAGGTTGATTTGGGCTGTATACAACAGCCGATAAATTCCACGTCTCATGTCTCATACACTGGAATGGCTTGTCGCTTGCTGTCTCCCATGCCCATGTTCGAGCAGTACCATCATTACAGGCGGTAGCCAAGTATTCTCCATCTGGACAAAAGGCAACAGCTTGTACTTTGGGCTGACGTTTTTGGGTAGGAAAAGGACTCAATAATGGATTGAAGACAACGGACTCTACTATGGGTTCATGATTTATGGTCGCAAGAAGACGGGGAAGTAATCTTAATCCCTCACGTAAAGCTTGATCTGTTTCTATGGAATGATCTCGCTTCACCGATTCCACAGCAAGCAAGACGCTTCGTGATAGCAGATTAGGTTGCTGATTTCGTAGCAATTCTGATTTGGCTGCTAACTTACCAGCAATGGCAATCTTGTGCTGTTTTTCGGCTTCTTCATACAAGCTTTTCCACCGTTGGGCTTCCTGCATCTGATGCTCTCGGCTAGCCTGGATAAATTCTTTTTCTGCTGAACTGATAGCATCGGCTCGTTGTTCAATCCAGTCCTCAGCTTCTACCAGGAGCGCTCCTCGCAGTAATGCTCCTTCATCCCGTTTACTGTTCTCCCATATATCCTTTGCAGCCCTTAGCCGTTCTTGCCAAGTGCGAAACTCGCGGTCAGTCTCCATCCACTGGCGCAGGCGTTCCCATGCCCTAATCAGCGCTTCATGGACAACCTCGACTGTTGCTTCTCCAGTCACCTCATCGCACCCAGTTACGACCAGACGAGCATCTTGATTGGCTAAGTATGTTATTAAATCCCAGTTGTCTTGTCCCACGTCAGTACGGGTAGCCAGTCGGCGGGTATCCTCTGTTCCTTCCCCAGGACGCACTAATTGAGTGAAAATATGCTGTACCCGTTTCTGCTCATCCTCAGTCAGCTTTTGATACACATCCTCGGCGTGTTTAGCGAGGGCGTTTTCGACACCGCCAATCTCCTCGTAGGCACCATGAGTTAGTTTGCCATCACTTTGTTTTTCCCACAGCAGCTTCAGGGCGAACTCCAACAACGGAAGGCTTCCCGGTTCTCTGCTTACCGCGTCCAGGATGATTTTAGTTAGCCCCTCTTGAAGCTGCACATTGAGTTTCTGGGCTGGCTTTTCAATTGCATCTTTCAATTCCTGGGGGTTCATCGAGAGGATGAATTCCGGTTTCCACTGCTGCAATTGCTCCCCCAAAAGTGGGTAATCGATCGCTTGTCCTAAAAAGTCGTCACGTAGGGTAATAAGCAGGGTGAAATTCGGCGTCCGTTTTTGTTGCGCTGCTGCGACTGTTGTCATTAATTGATTTAGAAACTGCTGACGCTCCTCTGCTACCTGGCAAAGGGTGTACAGTTCCTCAAACTGATCAACCACCAAGAGAAAGTGCTGGGCAGAGGGCTTTTTCTGCAAGATGGCTTCCACCACATCCTGTAACGCTAAGTCTCCCTGCTGAAGTGCCTCAGCCTGTTTTCTGACTTCAACCAGCTTATCAGTCTCGGTCATCTTCGGTTCCAGCAGGGGAATGAGCGCCTTAGCCAGATTGTAAAAAGGACGCTTTTCAGGTCTGAAGTCACGGATGAGCCAGCTCCTTTTTTGATTCAGCTTGGGGATGAGTCCAGCGAAGACCACCGAGGACTTACCGCTACCAGAACGCCCAATCACGGCAACTAAAGGCTTTTTTCGCACAGCTACCTCTAGCTGCTCGATGAAATTCTCCCGCCCACAGAAAAACGGTGCATCCTCTTTCCGGAAGGCATCCAAACCACGATACGGACAAGGGGGAATAACCTGCGGATGTGACTGGGATAGTTGAGGGAGTTCTGGTGAAGTGCCTTGAGCCTGTGTAGGCTGGCTGCTCCAGTCTGCATACGAGTAGCCAATCAACAGCCGACACAAGCCATCAACAAGCCAAAGCTCAGCAGTGTCTCGTTTTCCTTTCAAAACATTCAAGACCGCTTGGTCTGAGGGGGCATCACTACTCAGTTGGATAGCCCAGTGTGTCAAAAATTCCCCAGTTCTGGCACGATTTTTTCCTGGCTTCTTGTATCGCTTCTCAAACGCTTCGAGTAACTTCTGTTGCAAAGCTGAGGACACCTGAACGGGGACGTTCCCCCGTTGCGGTTTGTCGGATTCTGGCGGCTCACCCATACAGTACCAGACGGTGATTTAAACAGTGCTTCTAGCCTTCCAGCCATTCTAACAGCAGAGTTTAGGGCTGACTTCCCATTAAGTTGGCTTTAAGTTGGCTTACTCGAAAGTTGGCTTTAAGTTGGCATTTGAATCAGAGTTGAAATTCCCTATTCAAAATATCAAAAAGTTACAAATTAAACATTAGAACTTCAACCTACAAATCAGGAGCTAAATTGATGAAAATTGTCAAAAATGAATGCCCAACAACTAAATCATCAACTCAGAAGCTCCAAGCTGAACAATCGCAGGAAGCCAATTTCACGAGTGCTAAACGATTGGCAAACACTCCAAAAAAATCCAAATGGTATAAGAAAAAGCTGCTCATGATTGGTGAATTCACAGTTGTCAGTTTGGTAGGTTGGCTCGATCCAACAGTAGGCTTTTGGATTAGTGTAGTTATGCTAGTCTGGCACTTGGTTAGAGACAAAGAGTGAGGCATCAAGGAGTGCGATCGCCATCCGTCTATCCTTCAACGCGATCGCACTCTCAACCTTCATCCAACTCCAACCAGGGGTGCATCTCCTCAAAAGAAATAACCCTATCAGTTAGGTATGCAAAGATGGGATCGCTACCCTAAAATTTCTTCAAGGTCAAAAATAACTAGCTTATTAATTCCCTGAACCCGTTGCGTTTCTATCGTTGCTATCCTATTGCTCAAAGCTCATCTTCTTCATTGAATAATCCCTTGCCGCTCAGCAATTGAAAAACTGTGACTATTCCCCAAAACAAAGCAGAAACAATGTGAATTACCACCAATACTGGGATAGCGAACACAGCGACTATTAGACTACACAAGACGATCGCAAACTTTTCAGGCAGGATAGATGATTGGTGTTTTTGGGCGCTGTCTAAAAGAGAACAAACGGTTAAGCAATGGGCTGGCAGCATTTTCACTCTCACCTGTTATGTATATTCTGTGCTTCTGTTGTCAGTATCGAAGCCTGATGTCTGCGCTTATGTTTGCGTAACGTCTAACTTGGTGTATGTGTTGGGCGGGTTGGAGATAGTGGCTTCGCCTATTACCTAATTCAGTTGATGCGGTTAGGATTCCGGCGAGAACTGCAACTGCTTTACATTCTTTATCTAAATTTTTAACTTTTTCCGATTTGGCGATCGCACTATAAGCAAAACTGGCTTGCTTTCCAAGCCCATTAACCGTTTGAGCTTTGATGCCATCTATCGCTGGTATGAATAACTTCTTCATCTAAGGGCAATTTATGTAAAAATCGCATCACCTTCATGCTTTTTCTTCACAAATTGAAATGTTTTGTAACTTAATATACAAATTTTACTCTGAAGCGAACATAACCTAAATGAGCAACGAGCAATCGAATCAGCGCTTAAGAACACACTAAAGGGTATTTGAGCGCTATGCACTGAGGATAAAAACCTATGACAAGCGCAACCAAGCCAGTAGCGAGCCTAAATAAATTTGAAAAATTCAAAGTAGAGAAAGACGGTCTTGCGGTCAAGGCACAACTAGAAGAGTTTGCCCAACTCGGCTGGGAAGCGATTGATGAAACCGACCGAGATCATCGTCTGAAGTGGCTTGGAGTCTTCTTCCGCCCAGTCACTCCCGGCAAGTTCATGTTGCGGATGCGTCTACCCAATGGCATTCTCACCAGTACTCAAATGCAGGTATTAGCCGAAGTTTTGCAGCGCTACGGCGAAAACGGTACTGCTGATATTACGACCCGGCAAAACCTTCAACTGCGAGGCATCCGGATAGAAGACATCCCTGATATTTTTAGTCGGTTTGAGCAAGTAGGTTTGACCTCTGTGCAGTCCGGGATGGATAACGTCCGCAATATTACAGGTTCCCCTGTTGCTGGGATCGATGCGGCTGAGTTGATTGATACACGGGAGTTGGTGCAGCAGGTTCAAGACCTGATCACCAACAAGGGGCAAGGTAACCCAAAGTTTACCAACCTCCCCCGAAAATTCAATATTGCGATCGCAGGAGGACGCGACAACTCTGTCCATGCTGAAATCAATGACCTCGCCTTTGTCCCCGCCTATAAGGGAGCAGGGGAGAATAATGAACGTCAGTTAGGATTTAATGTCCTAGTGGGCGGCTTCTTCTCGGCGAAGCGCTGCGAAGCGGCAATTCCCCTCAATGCCTGGGTGACTCCTGACGATGTTGTTGATGTCAGCCGTGCCGTCTTAGAAGTCTACCGCGACAACGGTCTGCGGGCGAATCGGCAAAAAGCGCGGCTGATGTGGCTGATTGACGAATGGGGCATCGACCAGTTTCGGGCCGAAGTCGAAAACCACCTAGGGCGGAAGCTGGAAACAGCAGCCGCCAAAGATGAAATCGACTGGGAAAAACGCGACCATATCGGTGTCTTTCCTCAAAAGCAACCCGGACTGAACTACGTCGGTTTACACATCCCCATCGGACGCTTCTATGCCCAGGATATGTTTGACCTAGCACGGATTGCCCAAGTATACGGCAGTGGTGAAATCCGTCTCACTGTTGAGCAAAACGTGATCATCCCCAATGTTCCCGATTCTCGCCTAGACACCTTCCTCAGCGAACCCTTACTAGAACGGTTCTCCATCAACCCTCAACCACTGACACGAGCTTTAGTGTCTTGCACAGGTTCTCAATTTTGCAACTTTGCCCTGATTGAAACGAAAAATCGAGCATTGGCAACAATTAAAGCACTCGAAGCCGAACTCGACTTTACCACTACTGTGCGAATTCACTGGACAGGTTGCCCCAACTCCTGCGGCCAACCCCAAGTTGCAGACATCGGTTTGATGGGAACCAAGGTTCGCAAAGATGGCAAAACCGTCGAAGCAGTCGATCTTTATATGGGTGGCAAAGTCGGGAAAGATGCTCATCTCGGTAGCTGCGTACAAAAAAGCATTCCTTGCGACGACCTCAAACCCATACTGCGAGATTTACTTATTAAACAGTTTGGAGCCAGACTTCGGCAGGAAGTCGTAGTTTCCTCCTAAATTCAATCTGGCTAACAGACACAACATTCAAACGCCTGCTTAACCTCTCAGTCGCAGCGCGGCAAATCGGTAAACCCTTAACCCCACCTCATCACACCTACTACTAAACTGGCAACCAGAATGTCTAAGTTTACCAGACGGAATTTCATCATCACTGCAGGCGCTGCTACGGCAGCCTCTCTGTTAGCCCATGGCTGTAGCGCTGGCAATACCTCATCAACATCACAGACCCAGGAAACACCAGCCGTTAATGTCAATCCAGCAGATGCCCCAGAAGTCACCACGGCCAAGCTGGGCTTCATTGCCCTGACCGATTCTGCCCCCCTAATTATTGCTCTAGAAAAGGGATTGTTTAGAAAGTACGGAATGACGGATGTCAAGGTGGAAAAGCAAGCCTCTTGGCCCGTTACCCGCGACAACCTGGAATTAGGTTCTGGTAGTGGTGGTATTGATGGGGCACATATCTTGACCCCCATGCCTTACCTGATGACCTTGGGCAAGATTACGAAGCAACCAGTACCGATGTACATTCTGGCGAGGTTGAATGTCAACGGTCAAGCCATTTCGGTTGCTAATACCTACAAACAACTGAAAGTTAATTTAGACAGTAAGCTGATTAAGGAACCCTTTGCTAAAGCTAAATCCACGGGTAAAGAACTTAAGGTTGCCATGACCTTTCCCGGTGGTACCCACGACTTGTGGATGCGCTACTGGTTAGCAGCAGGTGGGGTTGAACCCGAAAAGGATGTTTCTGTGATTCCTGTTCCACCGCCCCAGATGGTGGCGAATATGAAATCGCAAACGATGGAAGCCTTTTGTGTAGGTGAGCCGTGGAATGCACAGCTCGTTAATCAAAACCAAGGCTATACTGCTCTAGTTACCGGGGAACTCTGGAAAGACCATCCCGAAAAAGCGTTTGCCATGCGAGCAGATTGGGTCGATAAACACCCCAAAGCGGCAAAGGCACTTTTAACGGCAGTGCTGGAAGCCCAGCAGTGGTGCGACAAGCCGGAAAACAGAGAGGAGATGTGCAAAATTGTCTCGAAGCGGGAGTGGTTCAAAGTACCTGCAAAAGACATTATTGAACGCTCCAAGGGCAACATTGACTATGGTGATGGTCGTACTGTACAAAACAGCCCTCTGTTGATGAAGTTCTGGGCTGATAACGCCTCCTATCCCTACAAGAGCCACGATTTATGGTTTTTGACTGAAAACATTCGCTGGGGCTATCTTCCCGCCGATACCGAAACGAAGAAACTGATTGATAAAGTAAACCGGGAAGACCTTTGGAAAGAAGCCGCAAAAGCACTTAGCGTGAGTAGCTCCGAGATTCCTAGTAGCACCTCTCGTGGCGTTGAAACATTCTTTGATGGTGTTAAGTTTGACCCAGAAAAACCAGAAGATTATTTGAAGAGCCTCAAGATTAAAACTGTAAAAACCTAACCTCGTCCAAGATTTTGGATTGAGAGTTATAGGCGAACACTTCAGTCCAAAATCTGTATCTTTATTGTTCTAAAACCTACTTAATTTGGAAATAAAATGGCAACAAATATTGAAAGCCGTCCTCGACGCCGTAGTCGGCAAAATCCGTTAATCTCTCTGATCAAAAAGCGCTCTCAAAAAATTCTTCGACCGCTGATTGGACTCGCAATTTTTCTCGTAGTCTGGCAAATCCTCTGCTCTGGCCCAAACTCCAATTTACCAAGCCCCCTTACAGTCTGGAATGAGACTTGGGACCCTCTGATTATCAACCCCTTCTTTGATAATGGCGGTACCGATAAAGGGTTAGCTTTACAGATTATTGCCAGCTTAGGACGGGTTGCGATCGGCTTTTCTCTGGCTGTCATTGTTGGAATTGGACTGGGAATTTTGATTGGCAGCAATCCATTCGTATATGATGCTGTAGACCCAATCTTTCAGGTGCTGCGGACGGTGCCTCCTCTGGCCTGGCTACCCATTGCTTTAGCCGCGTTTCGTCAAGCCGACCCTTCTGCAATTTTTGTAATTTTCATTACAGCAATCTGGCCCATCATTATCAACACTACGGTTGGAGTTCAACAGATTCCCCAAGATTACCGAAACGTAGCGAGGGTGTTGCGCCTCTCGAAGCAGAAGTATTTCTTTAAGATTCTATTTCCGGCAGCAGTTCCTTACATTTTTACGGGATTGCGGATCGGAATAGGCTTGTCTTGGCTGGCGATTGTTGCTGCTGAAATGTTAGTTGGCGGTGTTGGAATAGGCTTCTTTATTTGGGATTCTTATAACAGCTCTGCCACAAGCGAAATTATCCTGGCTCTCATCTATGTCGGTATTGTTGGTCTCTTGCTCGACAGAATCGTTGCTTTTATCGCCAGCAAAGTAGTTCCAGAAGAACAAAAATAGTCATTAGTCATCGGTCATTAGTCCTTTGTGTTTTTCTAGAAACTTCCTTACCAATGACCTCTTGACTTATAGCCCATGACCTTTCGACCTTTTGACCAATGACTAAGGACAAAGCTATGTCAGTATTTGTTGAAGTAGACCATGTTGACCGGGTGTTTTCACTGGCGAATGGGGGTAGCTACATTGCGCTCAAGAATATTGAACTGAAAATCCGCCAGGGAGAATTTATTTCCTTAATCGGACACTCTGGTTGTGGCAAATCGACCCTTTTGAATATTATTGCGGGTTTGGATAAACCCACGCATGGTGGTGTGATTCTGGAAGGGCGGCAGGTGACTCAACCCGGCCCCGATCGCATGGTAGTATTCCAGAACTACTCATTGCTCCCTTGGCTCACCGTCCGCGAAAACATTGCTTTGGCAGTAGACGAAGTGATGGCAAATCGACCCAAGGGTGAGCGCAAAGGCATTGTCGAACACCACATTGATTTGGTCGGGT
>JBFLZA010000147.1:0-15031 GCA_040756535.1 Cyanobacteriota bacterium | reverse complement strand
AAAAAATTAAAGCGACTTGGGCATTAACAAGGGCTACGGGCAATCTTTTAATATTTGGGTCATACAAACCAAACAATAGATTAAGCACAAAGTAGTAGCCTAGTGCGCCCACTTGCGACAATAAGTGAAGAGGCCAACGAACAGGCATCAACGTCGCTTGAATGGGAAACATCATGAACCAAGAGAGAGTAACCAGTAGCGCCTCTCCTCGCAACGTTGCCAAAAGTTGTGGCACTAATGTCACAGACCAAGATAAGCCTAAAAAAAGCAGTTCTGGGTAACGACGGGCCCAAGGCACTCTCAGTAGAGTTAGGCACAATAGTAGACATAACTCGATCACTGTGAAATCGAGTAGTTCCCGCACAATTTTCTCCTGGCTCACTGCTTGGCTGGGATCGCCTGTAGCATTGAGTGCTGCGAAGGTAAATAGAGTAAGAATGAGAAAAGTCGGGTAGGCAAGGACAGCAATCCAAGTTGCTAGATGCAACCGCTCAAGGAGAAAGCGATGCCGCCACTGCTTGTATTCCTTAGATAAGGAGCCAATTTGAACAGTTTTCAAATGCCTTGCGATCGCTTTGAGAGGGGAACTCAGCTGCATCTTCAACAGAAAAGTAGGGAGATTTGATTTGATGCTAACTTTTGTTGGCATCTTGCACCTCAGGTTTTTAGCAAAGAATGCGATCGCGTCTCCCTCGATTACAGCACTTTGCGAGTCCGTGGTAATACAGTTCCCCCAAGATACAGGGGGGTTAGGGGGGTCAAAATGTACTTCATGGAGTTGCAAACTGCTGTAAATTGTACCTTGCTGCCTTAACGTCCCTTACTCCCTATTCCCACCCATTCTTCCAGTCGTTGCCACAGCTTCTTGTCTCGGAAGTCGGGAATTACCATTGCTGCACCAGCGCTGGAAAGGATGTTAGGGTCATAGGTAGAAGCAACGCCAATGGTATAAATGCCTGCTCCTACGGCGGACTGAATACCAGAGGGAGAGTCTTCAAAAGCGATCGCGAAGTCGCCCTTCAAGGACTTTGCTTCTGTAGTCCCAATATCAAACTGATTAAGAATCAGCTTGTAGCAAGCTGGATCAGGTTTACCTGCCGTTGCATCTTCCGCAAGCACGACGGTATCAAAACGATTTGCTAGTTTGAGTACTTCAAGCATAAACTCGACATTTTTCCTCGGTGCATTAGTGACTACAGCTTTTTTCAAACCGTGAGTATCAATCCATGCTAATAAGTCAAGCAGTCCAGCTAAAGGAGTTAGACTCAAAGCAATTTCTCGAAAGCGTGCTTCTTTGTAATCAGCTAGTTGCTGTCCCTCCTCAAACGATAAGTGCGGTAACAAATCTTGGACAATAATCGGATTGAGTCGTCCACTGATTTTTGCTTTGTAGAAAGCTTGCTCAATTTCCAGTCCATAGTCTCGTAGAACGTCCTGCCAAGTTTGGTAGTGCAGGGAGTCAGTGTTAACAAGAGTCCCATCTAGGTCAAAGAGAATTGCTTTGAGCATGTTTTATACGAGAGCATCTATTCTTGTTCTACAAGAAAAACCGACGCTCTAAGTAATAAGTGTGCCGCAGATGACATATATTCCCCTGAATTTGCTCCTGATGGTTATGGTGACGATTTCCTGGGTCTGATTGGGTTCTAGATTCTTGCCGAATTTTAAGGGTCGTGCGAACTGGAATTACACTACTATTCCAGCATTTTTCAAGAATTTGGATATAAAGAGACTTGGTATTCATGAAGCCACGACTCCATTATTCATGTCTTCTTGAAAATACGATGGATTGAACTTCTAGTGCTTCATCCAGGTGATTCACCCGAATGGGTGATTTCGAGAATAGTGTTTGGATAGGAGCTGTATAAAAATAACAAAATTACTTTATTTGTACTGCATCTACCGGATGATAAAATCTATCTCTCCTAAGGTTTTTACTAATACTTTATGATGAAAAAATTGAATCTATCAATTAACTGAAATACGTATTAATTGTAGGGGCACGGCAATGCCGTGCCCTTACTGTATCCTATGTTTCTTTCTTTTGATACACTAACTAGTGCAGCGCGGCGGAAATAACCACCAGTTCAAAAAGGTTAAAAAACTTACTGTACAAGCTTTCTTCCCTTCTGCCTTCTGCCTTCTGCCTTCTGCCTTCTGCCTTCTGCCTTCTTGCACTAGCTTCTTTCTCTGGATTCACTAAATAGTAAGAAGTGGTTCCTCTGTTTGATAGATATTAGCCGCTTTAAGCATGTGATAGGTAATGAGCAGTTGTGTTAAGGCAAGGGGGTAACTCTGAAGCGTTTCCCCAGTCGTTCCTATGACTTTACCAATATCTTGATTGCCTTCTAGGCTACAAAATTGTCCTAGATAGGGAATTTCATTGCAGAGCAACCGCTCCAATTCCTTGACTTGCTCGTCAGTCGCATGACCGTCAATTTCAAGCACATCAACGGGTTTACCCATATCTCGATCCAATTCTAAGCGGATCGCTGAGCTGAGGTGGGATCTGCTCGGATTGAGAATTCCCGTAAAATCTGGGTGCGGTATGGTAGGTCTGAGGACTAGATGCACATTCAGTAGTAAGTCACTGGGATCTGATTCATCGTCAGGTGGGTAAAAACTGACAACGATGTCTGACCACTTGCGCTGCGGACGGATAAACTCCTCTGAATCCGATTCGCGTCTTCTCAATTGATCGCGAACCTGTTCTTCGGTATACCCCCGCTTACGGGTATCGCGCTTGATTTTCCACTGTGTCCGTAGAGATTCCGGTGGAGCCAAAAATACTTTGACATCGAAGCAATCACGCGCTCCACGGGTACAGTAACCGAGCAATCCTTCAACAATCACAAATTCGCTGGGCTTGATGTATTGCGGCGGCTCGAATGTTCCAGTGCTGTGACTGTAAATGGGTTTGAGGATGGGTTGTCCCTCACGGAGCAGGCTCAGGTGTTGCTCCATAACATCGAGATAGTTGCAATCAGGATGGAGGGCGGAAATTCCCATTTGGGCCCGTTGCTTGCGATCGTAGCGGTGGTAATCATCCGTACAAATAACCGTGACTTTGTCTGTGCCTAGTACTTGAGCAATTCCCTTCGTTAGCGTTGTTTTTCCGGCGGCGCTATCACCGACGATACCAAGGATAATGGGGCGATTAGTCATGGTTATTCTTACGGCTGCGGCTGTTGAATGTAGTGGAGTCTCGATTGGTTTAATTTTAGGAGGGAAGGGCAAGGGAATCAATAAATGCTCACCAAAGAATTGTCGGGTTGATTTCCCACTGCTGCGTTTGAGTTTGCCGATTTCGTTTTTGGCGTGGCTTGTTGGTATAAGCTATTTGCTAAAACTGCTTATGGATTATGTCAAAGTCGCATACCTCATTGAGTCAAATTCTTAGCTACTTGGAAGCAGGACAAACCCCAACCGCCTTGGAGTGGCAACAGTTGGCGGCTGAGGCATTGGAATCCTCCGATTGGAAAGGGGTTTTTGGGATCACAGCAACTGATGTGGAGGAGGTAATTGAGGCGCGATCGCTCTGGGGGAAATCAAGTTCCTCCGCAGCCATTTGGCTAACGCATCTCTTCCAAGAACTCTACCCTGATATCCTCTCGCTCCCATCTCTTCAGCACACTCCCGAAATTAGCGGGGGAGCGGGGGAGTTGGGGAGCGGGGGAGCGGGGGAGCGGGGGAGTAGAGGAGAAAGAGAAAATCAGGTCAAAATTGTCAAATCTTTCTGGACTTTCTGGCTTCCCCTTGCCTTACAGCTTGCAGTGTCCCGGCAAAAACTGGGACGTCCTTTCATTCAGGGAATATTGGGGGGACAGGGAACCGGCAAAACCACCTTAGGGGCTGTATTGAGTTTGATATTGACTCACTTAGGCTACCGTCTCTTGAGTCTTTCCCTGGATGACCTTTACAAAACCTATGCTGAACGAAAACAGCTCCAAGAACAAGACCCCCGCTTGATCTGGCGAGGCCCACCCGGAACCCATGATGTTGAGTTGGGTTTGCAACTATTAGATCAAGTGCGCTCTTCCCAAGGTAAACAATCAATTCTCGTGCCTCGCTTCGATAAATCGGTTTGGGAAGGTGCTGGCGATCGCACAACTCCAGAAACATTAGAAAATGTGGATATAGTCCTGTTTGAAGGATGGTTTGTTGGGGTTCGGCCGATTGACTCAGCAGTCTTTGACGCAGACATACCCGCACCGATTCAAACCCCTAGCGATCGCGCCTTTGCACGAGATATGAACGAGCAACTCAAGGACTATGTACCCTTGTGGGAAAGATTAGACCGATTGATGGTGCTCTACCCAACCGACTACCGTTTCAGCCAACAGTGGCGGCGTCAGGCAGAACAGCAGATGATAGCGACGGGAAAGTCAGGCATGACTGATGCCCAAGTCGATCAGTTTGTCGAATATTTTTGGAAATCGCTTCATCCAGAACTGTTCATTACACCGCTAACTAAAAACTCCAACTATGTAGATTTAGTAGTCGAAATTAATCCTGATCATAGTATCGGTGCGATTTATCGACCTGATGATATGCGTTCAATAGACGGGCAAGATGTCCATCCCAGAAGAGCTTGATAAAACTTTGGGAAAGACTATTAGTTTTTTGTAGGGGCACGATATATCGTGCCCAAACTCTTGTGGTGCACATAACTCAGAGTGGCTATATCACTAACCGCTAACTGTGTTTTCTGACCTAATTCAACCTCAGACGATTCTTCCGCAGGAAACAATAGAGGTGCAATGAAGGCAACGACAATGCCTCCCATAACCAGAATTTCAGCAATGATAAGAACAATATTTTTTTTCATCATTCAAACCAGCTTTCTCCTTGAAAATCTATATCCTGAATAAACATCTGTGTGCATCTGTGTTTATCTGTGGTTTCAAATCTTCTATCAACCTTTCGCCTAGTTCCGTATCTTCAAGAACGCTTAAAGATTGAACGAATTTGCTGAAGCCAGGTAGCAGGCGCATCCTCTGGACGATACTTGAAGCTAAACATGGAAACAATGAGTGGCACACCACCAACTTTAGCACTCATCAACAGATGAAGTACCAAACAAACCACTAAGATTGCCCATCCCAGCAAGTGCAACTGATACCAAATCTGATTCAATTCCCCAGTGGGAAGCCATTCCTCTTTCATCATTCTACCTGTGATTAAAGAGAAGGTTGCTGCTAGTAACATCACCGTATTCACAATACGATGAAGACTATACCACCAAATGGGTTTGCCGACTTGTGTAAGTTTGGAAAATGAATCCGCTTGGACTAAGCGTTTATGACCTACATGGAAACTATATAAGGCTAACAAAGGCATTACGAGGAGAAATGTTAGCCCAAAGGTGCCGTGAATTCCAATAATATCATTAATCTGAGGTAGCGGTAGCTTTCCAAATCGCCCATCGAAGTTGTTATACACCCAAAAGGAAGTGATAATTGCCAAAACAGCAATGAGAGCATTGATTCCATGAAGGAGTCGGAGCAATGAAGGCTGATAGGATTTAGATTGGGTCATTTCTATTCCTTGAAAAACACAAAAAAAGTATCTATTTCCCTGTAAGCATGAAACTAAAACTTCGGAATCAGGAGTTACGCAAAATTCTCCCTTAGTCTCTAAGGGTAGAGTAAGGTGCTAGCAAAAGCACCCTAGAACTAGGGTAGCTGGATAATTCCTGAGAAGGGAACTTGCTGTGATCGGAAAGTTTGAAACGTTTCGTTTGTTCTTTCTCAGAGTAGCGATCGCTTTTCTAGTCGAGGCAAACCCAGCAAAACGCGATCGCCTCCTTACCTCATCCCTTAAACGCCTTCTATGACGGCAACCGCGCCAAAAATTAGAAATAACACGCCACCTATGGCAGTAATCCAGCGTTCGGAAATTCGGCCTGCAATTAAACGTCCACCAATAACCGCGATCGCAGTACAAATCCCATGGCCTAAGATAGCTCCAGTGGTGACGCCTACGGGTTGGTTAGAAGCGGCTAAAGCAATAGTGCTAATTTGCGTGCGATCGCCCCACTCTGCTATAAATGTCATGAAAAAAGATTGAGCTAAAATGCCGAGTGTAGGAGACTTTGACATTACTGTAGCCGTCAGAGAAGCGGTTTCTTTCTGATTCTGCTGCTTCAATGCCTCTGCTGCTTCTTTTTCTCCTGTATTTTCTGATTTCGCAGGCATCCGATAGGCATCGTACAAGAGTTTAAGACCAAACCCCAAAAACAAAGCTATTTCCCCAAAATCGATATAATGCTTGGGAAGCAGTGATACTATCTGCCCTAAAAGTACAGATAGCACTGTCATGGCTGCTAAAGCCGCTATGACGCCACAAAAAACCAAGCGTCGTGAATGACGCATGGCTAAGATAACAGCAATAAAAAATGTTTTATCGCCTAACTCAGAAATTGTAATCAGTAGTAGACCAGCAGTAAAAGCCGCTAACACTCTTTCAAGCTCCTCTCAATTTCCAACTTTCCTGATGGAGCTTGACGAGACAACAAAGACCTCACCAAGCTCACATCTGATGTGAACTCAGTGAAAGTCTCGCTTCCAAGTCTTTGCAGTCTCAGTTCCCAATCTAAACAAGAACTGAACTGATAATTAAAAACTTGCCATCTGAACCAGGCGTTTTGCCAGTATGTTGATTCAGATGTCCTGGTTTATTTTCTACCAGGTGCTACTCCCTTTCAACTATCTTTTTTATATCACAAATTCCAAAAAAAAGAATAAAATACTCGAATTTATTACTACTGAAGTGCAATTTCAAGAATCTTTCATTTTTGATTCATTTTTGATTCATTTTTTAAGGAACCACTCCAGACACTTTCAAGAAACTCGCTCCGCGAGCGGGGGAGCGGGGGAAGAAGAAGGATAGGTAAGCTTCTACCGGGAAGGGATTAATATCGCTTTTCCCCAATGGCTTCTTCCATAGGGAAGAGGCAAGGGAGACGTTTTTCCGTCAAAGTGAAGGCGTTGAATGTGACTTGGCTGTCGTCATCATGCAAAGGTCGCGATTAAATACTGTAAAACAGTTGACAAAACACAGCTTTTTAGAGGATGACCTTACAGTCTTACCTACGATATTTGCGTCTACTGGCTTAGATTAAGGCTTGTGAAGCGAGGCGACCTTTTGCCTCATCTGAATTCTTTTTCTTTTATTAGAGATTTAGCCGCTAATTATCCCTGTTCAAGTCAAGAGTTGAATGTTGGAGAGAAGTAGCCCAATCTCCGCTCTTCTTAATTTACTACACAGCTCTTAGCAATTCGGTCAAATTTTTTGTTAACTTTCAGCTGACTTGAAATAGGCAAGGTTAAATAGAGGGTGGAAAACCTCAATAGCAATCAATTGACTAAGGCAAAAAGAAAAACAGTCAGTTTGCCAAGCCAGAAAAATCATTCACAGGAGCGTTCCCATGGCAAAAGTTGCGATTAACGGTTTAGGACGAATCGGTAGAGCTGTCTTTAAAATCATCCATGAGTATCCCGAATTGGAGTTAGTTGCCGTTAATGACCTAGTTCCACCACCCAATCTGGCTTATTTGCTCAATTACGACACTGTCTACGGTCGGTATCAGAAGAAGATAGACAGTGATGAAAATAGCTTGATTGTAGAGGGCAAACACTACAAAGTTTTGAGTGAAAAAGACCCCGCTCAATTACCTTGGGGAAGTATGGGGATTGATGTGGTCTTTGAATGTACTGGGTTTTTTACGAAGAAGGAAGGGTTGGAAAAACACCTTCAGGCGGGTGCCAAATGCGTGATTCTTTCAGCTCCCACCAAGAGTGAGGGACTCGAAACGGTGGTTTATGGCGTTAGCCAAGTCCCAGAATCTGCTCAAATGTTCTCTTGTGCCAGTTGTACCACGAACTGCATCTCTCCGGTAGTGGAAGTAATGGGTCGCCGGATTGGGATCAAAAAGGCGATTCTCACAACCATCCATGCTTACACAGCTTCTCAAGCGATTGTTGATGGGCCGAGTAAGAAGGATTTACGGGAAGGGAGAGCGGCGGCGGCTAATTTTGTCCCCAGTACAACGGGTGCTGCGATCGCAACAACGAAAGTACTTCCTCAATATGCTGGTAAATTTGATGGTGTGGCGGTACGTGCGCCCATTCCCGTCGGTTCCATTTCTGACATTGTGTTCGTTACGGAAAAAGCGACAACAGTGGAGGAGATTAACAATATTTTCCGGGAAGAAGCACAAAGCGATCGCTACAAAGGCATCCTGGGTGTTGCTGAAGACCCTATCGTTTCCTCAGATATTGTGGGCGACTCTCGCGCCTCCATCGTTGACTTGAGTATGACTCAAGTTGTGGATGGTGATTTGGTGAAAGTGATGAGTTGGTATGACAACGAATGGGGTTATGCCAATCAAATGGTGCGAGCCGCACTTGAAAAAGTGAAAGTCTCATAGGTCAATCGTTTCAGGGTGGGCAATGCTCACCCTGTTTCTTAACGCCTAGATGGGGAAATGGGGGAAAGGGCAAAGGGCAAAGGTAATCAGAGATCTAAACAAATAATAACTTGTTCTTTATTCGTCATATCACCAATTAACTTTTGCAAAGGAGGTGGAAGTTTTTTAATCAGTGTAGGGATCGCTAAAATTTGTTCTTGTTCTACCAGATCAGGTTGCTGATAAATATCAATCACTTCAAGCTCATATTTTCCTTGCAGATATTCTTCGCATATTTTTGTAACATTTTGAATAGCCCGTATAGAATTCGGGGATCGCCCTGCTACATACAGACGAAAGACATATTTTTCTAATTCTAGATTTGAAAGAGCCTGCTCTAATGCTTCTTTAGAGATTGTAGGTAATTCATTTGAATAGTCTTTTTCTTCCATTGAATTATTCATAACTCTCCTTCTTCACCATCAATTGGATGCAGCTCAATCCTTGCCACAACTCTTTTTGTGTTAGATAAATCGCTGATAATTTGCTTTACTGTATTGGTTAATTTTGTCGCGATTTTTGCTTAACCAATATTGCTCTTTCTTGATTAATTGGGAATTTTCAAGTCAATCAGTCAATTGGCTTTAATATTTACCTTTAGAGACTTAGGTTTTTGTCCAACTGCATCCAACGGCGGTTCCCCAACCTGGGGTTCTAGCCTATCATCTTTTTTTTGACATGTCTTTTCATCTGACTTTAGGTTGATTGAGAGTTCGTTCTTAACTCGACTTTATCCCATCTCAAATCCCAAGTTTACATTTCCTCCTCCGTCAGTCTATCGCTTCATCAGCCCGTTCTGCATGACGTAACCGCGCCCTTTCTACTCGCTCCTGGAGCAGAATTTGCTCTTTTCGTTCCTCTTGCTGAATCATTTGCTCTATTTCATCCTTTTCTGCCTCAAACTGAGCCTGCAACGCTGTAATTTGTGCTTCCATCGCTTTACGCTTTCGTTCAAGATCGCGCTGCTTCCGTTCAATGTCCTGTTGGCGAACCAAGGCAGCCGCTTTTTCCTGTGCCTCTTGCACAACCCGCGCTGTCCCTGTGAGTACACCTCCAGTTCCGAGATACACTTCTATTAATTCCACTCCAGAACTAGTCAAACGGAATTCACGCACCTGATTTGAGTGTTCCATACCCCGAGACTTGAGTAGATAAAGCAACCGATTGCGTTCGCCGTTACTTTCTATGTCGCGCACCATCAGCCACGTATCCATTAAGGATGAAACGCCCATATCTGTCTGTTCTAAAGGATTGCCAGTTGAAGTTAGACTAGTTAATAAAGTGGTGATTTGTCGTGTTTTTAGGAAATCAATCAGGCGCATCAAAAACGATTTGACCTGAATCAGGTTGCCGCTATACGTCAGATTAGTGATCGGGTCGATAATCACGGCAGTTGGTTGAAAGTCATTGACCAACTGATGCATCTTGACCAAGTGCATTTCTATCGAATAAAAGGTAGGCCGCATTGCTTGGATGTGCAGCAGATTTTTTTTCAGCGATGGCTCCAGATTGATGCCAATCGATCGCATATTGCGGATAATCTGGTTTGCAGATTCCTCGAAGGCCAAATACAAGCATCGTTCTCCCCGACGACAAGTAGCGTCGGCAAAATGGGCGCAAATAGAACTTTTGCCAGTTCCCGCTGTACCGGAGATCAGGATACTGCTACCCCGAAAGAATCCTTTCCCTTCCAGCATTACATCAAGGTACTCAATGCCGCTGGATATCCGTTCGGTAGATACATCATGTTCCAATCCAATGGAGGTGATGGGCGAGACAGAAATGCCGTTCTCTTCGATGAGGAAGGGATACTCATTTGATCCGTGCCTAGAACCTCGATACTTGACGATGTGCAAGCGTCGAGTTGAAATTTCATCGCTCACCCGCTGATCAAGCCGGATGACGCAATCGGAAACGTATTCCTCCAAACCATGCCGCGTTAAGGTATTATCACCACTTTCACAGGTGATAATCGCACTCACCCCCTTACTCTTAAGCCAAAGAAACAGCCGCCGCAGTTCCGATCGCACAATAGAATCGTTAGAGAATCCGCCAAAAAGTACCTCAAGGGTATCCAAGACAACTCGCTTAGCTCCGATCATGTCAATGGCATAACCCAGCCGAACGAATAATCCTTCCAGATTGTATTCACCTGCTGCTTGGAGTTGGCTGCGTTCAATGTGAACATAATTCAGCGCCATTTTCTTTGAGGCAATCAGCTTCTCTAAGTCCCACCCCAATGAAGCGACATTTTGCACCAATTCTTCGACAGATTCTTCAAACGACATAAAAACGCCCGGTTCATTGTACTCGATTGCACCGCGTACAAGAAACTCCATTGCCATTAGCGTCTTACCACAGCCTGCTTTACCACAAATCAGCGTCGGACGCCCCTGAGGTAACCCCCCATCAGTGATTTCGTCAAGTCCCTTGATTCCCGTTGGGCATTTGGCAAGTCTAGCCTTGTTTGGCTTGGTCGTACTCTTTTGTTCGGTCATGGGTTAATTACTTAGAAAATGGAAACAGTGAAATGTCAGTTTTGCACTGAATTTATCGCTGCTTTATGACTATAGAACGAAAATAATGGAGAGCATTTCATACTCTGTAACTTTACTGATTCACAGTTGTGAATGAGAAAGTCACGTTCGTGTATAGACAAATAGAAGTGGCAAAATCAACAATTAAGAAAGAGTAGGGCAGATCGAATAACACAAAAATTATCGATTTACACTATTACTTAAATAGCTGACTGTCTTTGCACTAATTATATCAATTCCAGAAAACTAACCACTATTGTATGCAGATTATGAATAGTGAACAAAATCACATATATTCATTGCCTGTTTGATTGACGAAAATTAAGGCACCGTAAAGACTGAAGTCTCAATTTTCAAAAATTAATTAGAAGCCGATAAGTTAAAAAAGATTAATTCCCATCTCAAGGAGCTGTCGAATTAATTGCAAGATGGCACATCGGGTTGGGAACAACAAGAAAGAGATACTCAGCGCTTTTGCTGCTTAACAAATTAGCATTTCTGGTCAACGTCTACCTGAGGTATGGAAATGAACCAACAACACTTACTGACTAAATTCCAAAGAAACACTGTTGCGATCGCTTCTGTCTGTGCATTGGTGTTTGCTCCAGCTTCGACCCTCCCCACCTTCGCCCAGTCGAAAGCAAATACTCCTACTCCTTACGCGCTGGCTGAAACCGAACTTTCTGAAAATGTCTACGTTCTCTATCGTATCGTAGAGCGGATGGCGCGTGCTAACGAATTAAACCAACACCCTTGGCGGGTAGTAATCAGCCCAGAATACGAGATCAACGCTCACGCTACAGAAGCTAATTTGATCGTAATCTATAGCGGATTACTCGACCAGTTGGCTGGGGATACCTCCGCCCTTGCTTGCGTTGTCGGCCATGAAATGGCACACCACGCTCATCGACACCTCGCTATCCGTTCTGCTGAGTACACCAAAGAGTTGGAAGAAATCAACGAGTCCAACCCTGCTAAACGGGAGCAACGCCTGACTGAATTGAACAAACGCATGGGGGAGCTGAACCGAAAGCTAGAGTTAGACGCAGATGCTTCGGGATATGAATATGCCGTCCGAGCAGGCTTTGAACCAGAGGGATGCTTGCGTAGCTTAGATATCTTGTCTCGATTACCTGGAAGCGGACACTCTAGCAAGACGCATCCATCCGTTTCAGAGCGGATGAGAGCTATCCAAGCTCTCATGGTAAAACATCCTGCCAAGGAGTTAGCTGTAGTGGGATATCAACGACTTCGCACAACTGAACCCTTGACCTATTACTGGTCGGCAAAAGAGAAGTGGTTGAGAGTTAATTCAGTTCGTGGTGGGTGCTTTAAGAGTGACTTAGAACGAGTCTTAACCCGTCAATAAATTTCTGGATTGCAGTTAAAAAATACCATCCAACTCATCTGTTTTTCAGATTAGACACCATGAGCAGCGCTCACAACTTTCATGATAAAAATCTTTTGTTCCCCTCTCCGTGTCCGGAGCGTCTGGAGCGCTTGGAGCGTCTGGATTGTCTATTTTTAAGTTAGACTTCCACGGACGATTGCCCACAACGCAAGAATGAAAATTACTCTCCTGACTCCTAGCTCCTGACTCGGAGGCTTCTGACTTCTGACTCGGAGACTCCTGACTACTATTTTCAGATTAGACACCATGAGCAAAAGCTCACAACTTTCATGATGAAAATCTTGTTCCCCTGACCCCTGACTCCTGACCCCTGACCCCTATTTTCAAGTTAGATCTAATACAGCAGAACTTACGCATAGCCTTTCTTTCTTAGGGAGATTAGGGAAATCTAAGTTAATTAAGTTTAGTAACAAACACTCCCATATTTTGCATAAGCTCCGCTTCATCAGAAATATCTTCATTTAGGGCTGTTTGTATAGGTACAACCCAACTGGCAACAATGGTTATTTTAGAAAAAACGAAAACTCAGCTAAAACTCCGGCATCGACCTTATTCAGTTTGGCTGATTACAGCGAGCTGGATGCTGGCCATTCTTCTAGTCATTCTATTCATTCGCCTGCAAAATAGCTGGTTGATTTACCTTTGGTGGATGCCGTTGTTTCTCGTCTTGAATCTTGTAGCTTGTAGTTTAGTGCTGATTTTTGCTGGACAGGTTGTTACTTACCATTTTGATCAAGACTATAATAGCTTAACAATCAAGCGCTGCAGCTTACTCAATACTAAAGTCGTTTGGCATTCCCTTGGAGATATTTGGGATGTTCAGGTCAAATCAACCCACTGGCATCAGGATAAAAATGCTGATTATCAGATTGCGATCGTTTTGAAAGAGGGAAAGACCTTACCTCTAAATATTGTGCCCAGTTCCGATGTTCAAAAAAATCTAGAAGCTGTGAATCTGATTCGCGATTTTCTCCGTATGCCGCCTCAAAAATTGAGCTGATAAACTCTAAACCTTCTGTTATTTACCATCACAACATTCATGCTACAAACCACGCAAGTTTTACAGGAACGTTACCAACTGCAAAAACAGTTAGGAAATAATGCGGGGCGTCAAACCTGGCTAGCCATTGACCTCAAAGCCTCACCCCCCGAATTGGTAACCGTGAAGTTGCTGGCGTTTAGCCCCCAGATGCAGTGGGACGAGTTCAAATTATTTGAGCGGGAAGCCTCAGTCCTCAAACAACTCAACCATCCTCGCATTCCCAAATATCGCGATTATTTTTCTCTCGATAAACAGACGGGGGCGGGGCTGTGTTGGTTTGGCTTAGTGCAGGATTATATCCCAGGTTCCTCAGTGCAACAACTATTAGACGAAGGCAAGCGGTTTACACAAGCACAGGTTCGTTCTATTGCCATTCAAGTCTTAGAAATTCTCACCTATTTACATGGATTAAATCCGCCAGTCCTCCACCGTGATATCAAGCCCAGCAATCTTATTTTGGGAGAAGACGAACAGATTTATTTAGTGGATTTTGGTGCAGTGCAAGATGCGGCAGCAGTTGAGGGAGTCACCTTTACTGTAGTGGGTACTACGGGATATGCACCCTTAGAACAATTTTGGGGAAAAGCGGTTGAGGCGTCTGACCTCTATGCCTTGGGAGCTACCCTAATTCATTTGTTAACTGGCATCGCACCGGCTAACTTACCCCAAAGCAATTTACGAATTCAATTCACAGACCAAGTCAGTATCAATCCCACATTTCTGAGTTGGATTGAAGCCCTCACAGAACCTGACATCGACCTGCGTTTAAATACAGCAAATCAAGCCCTTGAAGCACTCGAGACAGGTCGCTTTATTAGCCACACTCTAGAAACGATTCAGCCGCATTTTCGCACCAAAATTAAGCTCCAAAAATCTCCCAGTCAGCTAAGAATTAAAATGCCTGGACGGGGAATATGGCTGTTTGCAGATATTATTGTATTGCTGATGAAATTGATTCTAAAATTAAGCTTAGGAGCCTCTATAATAGGGCTAGCCTTATTCCTGCTATCACTGGGATTTATTACTCTATTAGGAGTAATCGTAACATTTAGCTCATTGAGTTCATTGGGTTCAATGTCTATGTTTATAGGAGGTATTCTAGTTGTGTCTTTTTTGCTTCTGGCACTATTTTTAGTGTACAAGTTATTTAGAATTGGCAATAAAGAGTTCTTCTATCTTGCCTATAACATAGATAAAACACGATTTTTATCATTAGTAAGCTCTTCTATTGAGATTGATAGAAGTCGCTTTCTTATTAAGCGAAACTATTTTAATTTTTATCACTCTCGCCAACGATATAGCTATTCAAATATTACTATATCTTCGCATCATGATTTCAAAACCCTGTTTTTAGTATCCGGTGGTAAATCCTATTACTTGGGGAAAACTGTAACTAAAGCTGAGTGTAAATGGCTGATGCAAGAAATTAAAGAATGGCTCTCATAAAAATTAAAATGAAAGCCAAAGACTTAAATCAACAATTAACAACCAATAAGTATTATGCTAGCAGAACAGATTTTACAAAAACGCTATCAACTTAAAAAACAGCTAGGACAGAACGCTGGTCGTCA
>JBFLZA010000146.1:0-15045 GCA_040756535.1 Cyanobacteriota bacterium | reverse complement strand
GTTGAAGTTAAAGGGGTGGAGGCCGCCTGCAACCACTTAAGGCTTGAGGCTGGAATGATATATCCAAGCTGCCAATTTTAGCCTCGATGAAAATAAAACTTTTGTAAGGGCACGGCATCATCAAAAATCGGTCTCAATCCGAAACATCGGTGTTGCCGTACCCTACTGTAGGGTTCGTAGAAAATAACACAAAAAATCACCTCAACTACTAGAGTTGAGGTGTCCTCACAGTCTTACGAGTTAGCAAAGGTTCTTTGTCTCACGCCACACTATCTTGGCAAGACCTTTAACTGAAGGGCATCGGCTAAATCTACTAAAAGACATAGGTCTTTCGGCTTACGGGAAAATACTTAGCCTTTTGCTTGTGTAAGCTAATGTTTTGTAAATCAACGGCTTGCTATGTGCAACATGGGGATCGATCTGGGTACGCTAGAGACATAACCTAGGATAGATGTCTTTATGCACTCGTTGGGTAAGCAGCTGGAAAATTGTTATGAATTGCCCTGTGATCCCTCTACCGGGGGTAATTCGTGCCAGACCGATACAGCATATCCACGTCCACAGCTGCGGCGCGACCGATGGATTTGTTTGAATGGCTCATGGAAGTTTACATTTGATGACGCTGGGCAACTTGTTCAACCCAGTGATATCTCTGAGTGGACTCACAGCATTGAAGTTCCCTTTGCTCCAGAATCCGCTAAAAGTGGCATCGGCGACACGGGTTTTCACCCCAACTGCTGGTATGAGCGGGAATTTGACTTACCCAAGGGTGAAGGTCGGGTGCTGCTCCACTTTGGGGCTGTAGACTATCGTGCTCGCGTTTGGGTCAACGGTCAATTCATGGCTGACCATGAAGGCGGACACACCCCGTTCAGCATCGACATCACGCCCGTCTTGAATGAAAGCGGAGTGCAGAGGGTAACAGTTTGGGCGCAAGACGACCCCTTCGATCTGGCTAAACCTCGTGGTAAACAAGATTGGCAGCTAGAGCCTCATAGTATATGGTACCCGCGCACTAGTGGTATCTGGCAAACGGTTTGGGCTGAGGTAGTACCCAGCACTTACATCGATCGCATTCGTTGGACACCCCATTTCGAGCGGTGGGAGATTGGCTTTGAAGCCTTTGTTGCGGGTAAGCAATACGATGGTTTGCAAATAAATGTGAAACTCACAGCTAACTGTCATCTACTGGTGAACGATACCTACGAAGTAATCAACGGGGAAATTCACCGACGCATTGCCCTATCTGACCCTGGCATCGACGATTACCGCAATGAGTTGCTCTGGAGTCCGGAGAAGCCAACTTTAATCGATGCGGAAATTCAACTGTGGTACGAGGACAAGCTGCTCGATGTAGTCAAGTCCTATACGGCGATGCGGACGGTGGGGATACAGCGCGATCGCTTTATGCTCAACGGGCGTCCCTACTATTTGCGCTTAGTTCTAGACCAAGGCTACTGGCCCGACACATTAATGACTGCACCCTCCGATGAGGCGTTGCGGCGCGATGTTGAGTTAGTCAAAAGCATGGGCTTCAACGGTGTTCGCAAGCACCAGAAGATTGAAGACCCCCGGTTCTTGTATTGGGCGGATGTGCTGGGCTTGATGGTTTGGGAAGAGATGCCAAGTGCTTATCGCTTCACGCCTAAAGCAGTGGAACGAATTACAAAAGAGTGGACTGAGGTGATCAATCGGGATGCCAGCCACCCGTGTATTGTGGTCTGGGTGCCATTTAATGAATCCTGGGGCGTTCCTGACTTAACGGCGACAGACGCTCATCAGCACTGCGTCCAAGCGCTTTATCACTTGACCAAAACTCTAGACCCGACTCGCCCAGTAATCGGCAATGACGGCTGGGAAAGTGCAGCCACTGATATTCTGGCTATCCATGACTACGATAATAGGCCAACTCGGCTCTTCAAGCGTTATGGGCCAGAGGTCAAGTTATCAGATTTGTTCGATCGCCAACGTCCGGGAGGGCGTGTTCTCACCCTTGATGGTCATCCCCATAATGGGCAGCCGATCATGCTCACTGAGTTCGGTGGCATCGCTTACGCTGCCCCTGAAGAACCCGATGCTGACAAAATTTGGGGATATGTGCGCTCCTCGGATGTCTCAGAGTTACAAGTCCGGTATACCGCGCTACTGAGTGTGGTTAACAAAGTTGAACTGTTCAGCGGATTTTGTTACACCCAGTTAACCGATACTTACCAGGAAGCCAATGGTCTATTGTATGCAGACCGCACTCCAAAGTTTCCCATTGAAGCGATCGCATATGCAACTCTAGGCAGGGGCGAAGAGGAAGAGGAGGACGCTATGCTCTCAGGAGTTAAAACTAAATGGTCGCCAGAGGAAAATGTATTCCCAGGAGCTGCTAAAGCCGGATGGGCGTCCCCTGACTCTATACAGCAGATACCCCATTGCGGAAGGCATCCAGGCTCCTAGTCCTGGTAATGAGCCGATTAAAGCAAACCCTCACATGCGCTGGCATCCCTTGCGAGGTGAGTGGATAGCTTACGCCAGTCATCGTCAGGGGCGGACTTTCATGCCGCCCCCTGAGTACAACCCACTGGCCCCCACTATCGATCCTCACTTTCCCACCGAACTGCCTCAGGGGCGATATGACATCGCGGTTTTCGACAACCGCTTTGCTTCCATGACCCTGACGGCACACGACCCACCTACCAGTATTGTGGAAACTCTACCCGCGAATGGCGCGTGCGAGGTCGTGGTCTTTACCCAAAACCCCGAAGCTTCCCTCGGTTCCCTGGAACTGAATCACCTAGATTTGTTATTGCAAGTGTGGGCTGACCGAACTCGCGTACTCGGAGGGCATCCCCACATTCAGTATGTGCTGCCCTTCGAGAATCGGGGTGTGGAGATGGGGGTGACTTTACTTCATCCCCACGGTCAGATTTATGCTTATCCCTTTGTGCCTCCTGTCCCGGCACGAATGCAGGAACGCCAGCAGGCATATTACCAGGAAAATCGGCGGGGGTTGCTGCAAGATTTGATTCAAAAGGAAATTGAGGACAAGCAGCGGATTCTTTATCGGGATGAAGAGGCGATCGCATTTGTCCCCGCGTGTGCCCGTTACCCCTACGAAGTTTGGATTGCAACCATTGAACCCGTTGCAACATTCATCGACCTGACGGCAAAGCAGCGTAGAGGACTCGCCAGAGCCTTAAAAACTGTCACCCTCAAGTATGACGGCTTATGGAACCGTACCTTCCCTTACTTGATGGCTTGGTTCCAGGCACCCACTGACGGTCAACCCCATCCGGAATTTCATCTGCACGCTGAACTCTATCCCCCATATCGTACCCCGGATAAGCTGAAGTACTTAGCTGGAACTGAACTGGCAGCAGGAATGTTTGCCAATGATGCTTTGCCAGAGGAGAAAGCTAAGGAGTTGCAGGCGGTATCGGTAATTTTGGAAGAAGGGGTGACGGTTTGACATCATCCCTCGTTTTCAACGAGGGATTCCTAAGACTCACGACTTAGGTTTCTGCTTCACTCACGTCTGCGTACACCACCAACTTACGTTAGTTATGTCCCCGTCTTACGTCATGTCCACAGACTTTCGACCCATTTCAGAGTACCGATTCCGCAAGCCCTACGGTACGGAGTCTTACAAGACTTTGTACTTGTTGCTTAGGCTTTTTATCCAGCCAAGCTTTCCTGGCTGGAACCCCTTAAACCTAGTTTTCAAGGTGCTAGTACCTGCTGCTTGGTTTTCGCATTTCGGTACTTCCCAAGTATACAGCTACATAGGAGGCGCGGCTTTCCTCCCTTCGCTAAAAGCGAGGGTCTCCAGCCGCGAAAATTAGATGAATCATAAACCTAACCCCCCAACCCCCCTTCCCTTGCAGGGAAGGGGGGAAGAACTCCGGCTCCCCTCTCCGTTTCGGGGAGGGGCTGGGGGAGGGGTATCTTGGTGCAAGAGGTGAATTATGAAAGAGTTGAATGAAGAAGTCTCCCGCAAACTGCAATTAATCCGGGAAGCCCTAACGGAAACTGGCGCAACCGGTGCCCGCCTCAAGGGAACAGATTGGTTTGCTTGGGCAACGGCTGGCGGTTCCAATACCGTGCTGCTGACGGCTGAGACTGGAGTGGCAGAGGTGTTGGTAACTCTTCGAGATGCTTGGGTACTGACGGATGAAATTGAAGCCCAGCGTTTAGAAGATGAGGAACTTTCGGCAGACTTCAAGCTGCACGTTAACCCTTGGGCTGATGCTGCTGCCCGTGAGTCTTTTGTGCGAGATGTGACGAATGAAGGGAAGGTGCTGAGCGATCGCCCCATCCCTCATGTAGAAAAGCGATTATCTGCGTCTCTACAACAGCATAAACAGGTAATGATGTCAAGTGAGCTAGAGCGATATCGCGAAGTCGGGCGGAAGGCTAGCGAAGCGATGACAGAAGTACTATCAAAGGCTCAACCTACCTGGACAGAATATCAGCTTGCAGGTGCAGGTGCTCAAGCCTTGTGGGCGAGGGGACTGCATCCAGCGCTGACTCTGGTAGCTGGCGAGAGACGTTTGCCGCTTTACCGTCATGCTACCGCGACTGGGGAAGCGATCGGACGGCAAGCAATGCTGGTGTTTTGCGCGAGGGGATATGGTTTGTATGCGAATCTTACCCGATTTGTCTCATTTGGTTCGCTTGGGGATGAACGCGCTCAATTGCACCGTCATGTGCGGGAAATTGAAGCCCAAGCACTGAATTTGTGCAAACCTGGAACATCTCTGGATGCTGTTTATCAGACTCTGGCTCAAGCTTATGAACAGCACGGATATCCCAATGCCATCCGCGAACATCACCAGGGAGGAACAACGGGATATTTGGCGAGAGAAATTGTGGCAAATCCGACTACTACTGACACTTTAGTAGACGGCATTCCTCTTGCTTGGAATCCAAGTTTATCGGGAGCAAAGGTTGAAGATACTTTTGTAATTCTTCAGGATGGAACGTTGGAAAATCTGACTTTCGATCCAAATTGGCCCAGTGTTGAGGTAGAAGGAAGGCGGCGTGCTGTTCCTTTGGAGCGTACATAATGAGCCTTAGATTGCTGGCAAAGCTCGATGCTTGATTGGTAGGAAATGTTACAACAAAATTAGCGATTGATAACTCTTTGGCCCAATTGAGCGAGTTCTTTAACGACTTGCCTAAAGATGAGTTCACCATTAGGACTAGCCCATGGAGGCAGGATTAGCAGACTTTGCACGACTAACCACAAAGCCCGAACATACTGCTTTTGATGCCAGTAAACATTTGCCAAGGATGCTAGTGCACTTGCTTTGGCTTCGCGATCGCTAGTTTTGCAAGCAATAGCAAGAGCTTGCTGAGAATACTCGATCGCTTTTGTATGATGTTTCAGGCAACCGTAACAATAGGAGAGATCGGACATCGCGTTCGCTTCTTTTGCTCGGTTCCCCATGTCGTGATGAATCCTCAGAACTTGCTCAAAGCATTCAATGGCATCCTCGTACTGTTTTAAGCAAGTACTGTAGACACCACCCAGAGCGCTCAATATTGCTGCTTCTGTTGTTCTGGAAGCCGTTTCGCGGGCAAAGTTTAGCGCTTCACTCAGGCACTCAATCGCGGGTTGAGCCTGTCCTAAAAGAAAGTAGCTACTGCCCAGATAGTACAAGGCAGAGTATTTCTGACACTGATTACCCGTTTGAGTGCTGATACTAAGCTGCTGTTGCAGGTATGCGATCGCCTGCTTATATCGTCTTCGAGAGATGTGAACCCCTCCCAGCCACATTAGTACCAATCCTTCCAGTTCGCGTCCTTCCAGTTCGCGATCGCTAAGTTCTCTAGCGATTACCAAGGCTTGCTGACAGTATTTAAGTCCTTTTCGATAATTTCCTTTGAAGATATAGAGACTTCCCAAGGCACCTAATGCCTGTCCTTCCTCTTTTCGAGCTTTAATTTCACGGGCAACGGCTAATTTCTGCTGAAGGTAACTGAAGGTATTCTTATGCTGTCCTACTAAGAAATAAACACCGCTCAGTTCACCTAGCGCTTGTGCTTCTGCTAGCCTGTTACCAATTTTACAAGCAATTTCTAACTGTTGATTGTGATAGTTTATTGCCTTTAAAAATTTTCCAAAGTGACAATAAGCTCCACCCAAACCCTGTAAACAAAAGCAGTCAGTTTCTGAATTCAGTTTGCCGATAAGCTGAGAGTAAAGTTCTATTTGTTCAGAGTAGTAGCCCCAACCTCGCCAGTGCTGGATAAGTTTTTTGCCCAATTGAGTGATTTCCTCGATCGCTATCCTGAAAATAAGGCGACCATTGGCACTAGCCCAGGGAGGCATAATTAACAGACTCTGCACCACCAACCAAAAGGCACGAACATATTTCCTTTGACACCAATAAGCATGTGCCAAGTTTGCCAGTGCTATCCCTTTTTCCTGTTGGTAATTCATTTCATGGATAATAGCGATCGCCTGCCCAGAGTAATCAATTGCTCTTGTGTGTTGTTTTAGGCAACCGTAGCAACGAGAGAGATTAGACAGCGCCATTGCTTCTGTGGCTCGGCTTCCAATCTCGCGACTAATCCTTAAAGCTTGCTCATCGTATTCAATGGCATCCTGATACTGTTTTAAGCAATCACTATAGACAGAACCCAAAGCGTGCAATGTCGATGCTTCTGTTGGTCTAGCAGTCGTCTGGCGGGCAAAGTTTAGAATTGTGTCCAGGCACTCAATGGCAGCTTGAGCCTGTCCTAAAAAAAGGTAGTTACGAGCCAGATGGTATAAAGCAGAGTATTTCTGACATTGATCGCCAGTTTTAACACTGATATCTAACTGCTGTTGCAAATATTCGATCGCCTGCTTAGGGTGTCCCCAGGAACAGTAAGCCGCTCCCAATAACCCCAGGACTTGCCCTTCCAGTTCTGGTAGCTCAAGTTCTTTCGCAAGCTCCAACGCTTGACTTAAGTATTTAATGCCTGTTCGATAACGTCCTGTGAGTACATAACTGCGTCCCAAGTAACTTAGCGCAATTCCTTGCTCTTTTCGAGCATTGATTTCACAGGCAGCGGCTAAGTATTGCTGAAAAAGATTGAAGGCAGCCTTATACTGTCCCATCGAGAAATAATCACTGCCGAGTCCACCTAGCGCCTGGACTTCTGCTAGTTTGTTGCCAATTTTATGAGCAACTTCTAACTGTTGATTATGGCAGTTTATTGCCTGCTCTCCCTGTCCCACGTAGCGATAAGCATCGCCCAAACCCTGCAAGCAAGTACAATCTAATGTTTGATTCAGCTTGCCGATTAGTCCACTATAAACTTCTATTAGTTCTGAGTAGTAGCCCCAATGACTCAGTTGCTCATGTAATTCTTTACCATTGGAAGTCTGCGTTGATGTGAAAAGGATTTGGCTGGCTGACTGCCATGCCGAAATTTCGCAAAGATGGTGGAACGCTTCCAGGTAACCACGTACTCGCTCTAGATTAGAAGCATCTGGCTCTGATTGATAGACCTTCAACCAATAGAAAGCTGCTTTCAGGTGAGCTTGCTGTTGAACGGTCAATTTTCTAATAGATTGAATTGATAATTCACTGAGGGTTTCAGTTGAGTCATTTGTTTGCAGCAGCATCAGTTGACCCGCAGAATCGTAGCAGACGTTTAGAAGCTCTCGTGCTGACAGTGCTTGCAGTTCTACTGGTTTAATGTTGCTCATCGCGGCAACACCTCTTCTTCAATCTTGGGTAAGTAATCGATCGCAACTCTGCGAATTAAGCTATGTAGCCGATAAAGCACTCTACGCTCAGTGCTTTCTTCTTCTAAGAGAAACCGACGCTGCAAGGTTTGAAAAGCCAAAACTTGGGCTTCATGGGGATACTCGCAAACCATTAACAACCAAGCTTGACGCTCAACCGCTCGTCGATACACTGCTCCTTGGCAAAGCATCAAACAGGCTAATCGATCGCTCTGGTACAGACGACTAAACGTTCGGTCTACCCGCTTTTTAACCAAATCTGCTAAACCAATACTGTAGCGGTCAAGCCTAGGCTTGTCCTCCCTGGATTTTTCAGTTGGGCTATCTTTGAGCCGTTCGGCTTCTTCTATTTCATAGCCGTAGTCATACCAATAGGCTTGAACATCGCCATTGTAGGGTGGCTCTCGAATTTCACCAGCAATTACCCGCAATGCCAAGGGATGCCCTTCGTAGACATGGATAATTCGCTTGATGTTCTCCAAATCTACGTCTGTCTGTATCGAAACATCCCAATTCTCAAATAGTTCGATCGCTTCCGACTCCTCCAGCCCTCTGAGTCGTTCTAAATGCGCTCGCTCAAAATACCGCCCATTGGCAATAATGGGTGGTCGATCCTGAGAGGTCAAAATGATTCTGCTCTTGCATTGCTCTGTCTTAACCAGTTGTTCCAAGAGCTTCGCAAACCCTGACTCGATAAACTGATGCCCTCCTTTGCCATCTGGTTCTAAGATTTCTTCAACCATATCAAGGACAAGCAGGCAGGGATGGCTTTGCAACTTCGCTACCATTGCCCTGAGCAATAAGTCAGGGTCTTTTTGCAGTTGCTCATCCGTTGCTGTCTGTCCCAAAAGCTGACGTGCTAGCACCTCGAAGTTGGGCGAGTCGCGATCGAGGCTGATAGTATAAAGCTCGCGATCGCTTAGATTAACTTCAGGCTCTAATATCAGACGCATTGCCAGAGCTGTTTTCCCGATACCCGTAATCCCGACAATCGATAACACTCGGCAGTCTTCTTGCAACCGACGACTCAATTGGGTAATCAGTTCTGCACGTCCTACCCACCGAGTTGCACCATCGTCAGTTGATTTTAGATTTTGGATTTTGGATTTTGGATTTTGGATTTTGGATTGGGGAGACAAAGTAGAGGGAGAATTTGCCTCCTTGTCTTCCTTGTCTTCCTTGTCTTCCTTGTCTTCCTTGTCTTCCTTGTCTTCCTTGTCTTCCTTGTCTTCCTTGTCTTCCTTGTCTTCCTTGTCTTCCTTGTTTTCCTTGTCCTCCTTGTCCCTAGTTCCTAATTCCCGCTCCAACCATTCACTTAATGAACAGTTAAGCAACATCTGACACAAGCCATTGACCAACCAATGCTCACAGGAGTCTCGATGCTCGGATTCTAAGAAACTTCTGATCGTTTGATGCCGAGGAGGGTCAAAATCATCAAGCTGTTCCACCCAAGCGACAGAAAACTCTCCCCATGAAATCTCTCCTCTAACTTTGAATCGTTCGTTGAACTTGTCCCTCAGTTGTTGCTTCAAAGCGAGTGGCACTTGTTTAGTGCTGTTATCCCTGTAGGGGCGATCGAGTAATAGCTGACAGACACCATTAATCACCCAATAAACACAGATGCCTCGCGTAACTGAGTACAAAATGTTTTGAACATCTGCTTTGCAGGGAGGTTCACCTAGAGTATCGACTTGCTGACCCCACTGGTTCAAAAAATCTTCCGTTGACTTGAACCTCTGGTCAAATGCTGACCGAAGCTTTCGCCGCAAAGCTGGAGTCACGGAAACAGGGCTATCGTTCCTTTTCGATGCAGCATCCATAAGGTCTCGATCTCAAATTGTCTTTAAGTTGCTCTCAAATTGCTCTCAAACAAAGCAAATGCTTCATTCTGGTAGCGTTACATAGAAGATGAAACCGACAGAGAAATTGACCCAGTACTAGGTAAATAGAGATGCCAAATTATCAAGATTACTACCGCCAGAAGTGTCGGTAGTGAGAGGGTGTGACGATTAATGAAGTGTGTTCTCTGCCAATTGCCTGTAACCCACAACAAGCTAAGAGACTTAAGGAGTCGCTAATGCTCACATCTTTGCTGCCACTCAAATACTTAACGACTACAGCGTTATCGGTAGGCTTGCTGGTTCTGCCTGTTGAGGCTCGTTCCTCTTTTGCAACCAAACTGCCCCAATTGTTTTTGGCTCAAGCTCAACCAACCCCTGGTAGCACCTCCCCAGAAGGTGCTGCTATTGACCGACTGTTCAAATCTGATTCTCCTCCTCCAGATGCTGACTCTCAAGGCCAGCGTCTATTCTATGACATCAAATCTTTTATGGGGTCTTATCAGGCGGTGCAACAAGAGGGTAACGATTACCTCGCCACGTTCGATCGCGGTTCGCTTCCGGTTTCAGTTCGCCTAGACAGCAAGGGTCAGATCGAAAGCATCAGCTTTGGATGCCCCCGTTCTACGTCGCTCGATCTGAGTCAGGCATCGAGGGAAATCAGAGAAATGTTGTCTGGCTGTCCTGGTCTTCACAGCTAGTCCCTATCTTTAAATCCAGTGGCACGAAGGGGATGTACTGTTTCAAATTCTTACTCTCAAAGCAATAAGCAAGGGCGAATTAGTGGCGATCGCTAGAAGTATGAAATAAGCCTAACATCGCCAAGTGGATACTTCCAAAAGCGGACTGTAATAAAAAACTTTTGCAACAGAAACAAGCTCACAGTTTTACACAGAAAACCCAATTGAAGGAGCAACTATGTTGTCTTTACGAAGTCGTGCTATCCGTCTGTCTCTTTTACTGCCAACCACTTTGACTGCTTTAGTTTTAGGCTTTGCAATAGGGGCAGGTGCTAATGCCCAAACATCGGAAGAGCCAAGCTTTACTATTACCGCAGATATTCAAGAGGAAGACAATCTTACAGGTGATGTTACAGCTAGAGGAAATGTGTCGATTGCTTATCCCGCTGCACAAATTCAAGGAATAGCAACAGAGGCTCGGTACATCAAGGCTAAGCGACAGGTAGTGTTGACGGGTGATGTCCAGCTTGTTCAGAGAGGACAGAGTTTGCAGGGTCAAAAAGTAACTTGCTTAATTGAGGAAATGCAGTGTACTCAAGATTAAGCCCATCCCCCGACTGAAGTATCCATAAGAATGACGACCAAGTAGAGCTAAGTGCAGCGCGAGACACTTACACGCTCCAGATGACGGTGATCGTGATCGCCAGAAACATACACTAAAGCCCTATTTTGTCAATAAAACTTCAAGTAAATGCGCTTATCTCCCCTGTTAGTAGCAGCGTACTGCCTCTGGGCGGCGTTGAGTTTCTCCAAACCTGTCAACGGACAAACGGCTGACCAACCGACTCCCCCTACAGAACCAGCCAGTAACACAGAACCGACACCGACACCATCTCCGGGTCAAGCCCCCCAGACGACTGAACCCGAACCGCGAGTGCTAGTTGCTGAAGTCGTCATCAGTGGCGCAACCGGACAACTAGAAAATGAAATTTATCGTGCGATTAATACCCGACCGGGACAGGCAACCACCCGCTCCCAGTTGCAGGCAGATGTTAACGCTATCTTCGCCACCGGGCTTTTCTCCAACGTAAATGTCCAGCCAGAAGATACCCCCTTGGGTGTCCGCGTGACCTTCGTTGTCCAGCCTAACCCGGTGCTGCGGAACGTCACTGTGAATGCAGTGCCTGAAGGCGTTGCTCAGCAGGTTATCCCCCAGCAAGTAGTTGATGAAATCTTCAGCGAGCAGTACGGTCAAATCCTCAACCTGCGCCGACTCCAAGAAGGCGTCCAAAAATTAAACCAGTGGTACAAAGATAACGGTTATGACCTGGCTCAAGTGATTGATGCCAAGCAAGCTACCGCCGATGGGCAAGTCACTTTGGTCGTGGCAGAAGGGATAGTTGAAGATATTCGCGTGCGTTTTCTCAATAGAGATGGAGAGGCGACCAACGAGCAAGGCGAACCGATCAGAGGACGCACCCGTAACTTTATTGTCACGCGGGAGGTGCAGTTAAAGCCGGGTGATGTCTTTAATCGGCAGACTGCCGAAAAAGATTTGCGGCGAGTTTTTGGGTTAGGGATTTTTGAGGATGTGCGGCTTTCCTTTGCTCCCGGTACTGACCCGCGCAAAGTTGTTTTGGTCGTAGATGCGATCGAGAGACCAACTGGCTCGTTCGGCCCTCAGTTCGGTTTTAGTTCAGCCAGTGGACTGTTTGGCTCAATTAGCTACGAACAGCGAAACCTAGGGGGCAACAATCAAAGCTTATCGGCAAATACAGAATTTCAGTTGGCTCGGCAGGCGTTGCTGTTTGATGTTCGCTTTACAGACCCTTGGATTGCAGGTGACCCTTACCGCACCTCTTACACCGTGAATGCCTTCCGGCGTCAGTCAATCTCGTTGATTTTTGATGGGGGCGAAACGGAAGTTAGACTTCCGCCAGACCCAGATGACAACAACGATCGCGATCGCCCCCGTATCCTGCGAACGGGCGGCGGTATCAACTTTACCCGTCCTTTGTCGCGAGATGTTTTTTCCAAAGCAGAATGGACAGCATCAGCGGGATTGCAGTATCAACGGATTTCCATCCGAGATGCGGATGGCAACCTGAGTCCTGAGGATGAGCTGGGTAATGACTTGAGCTTTAGTGGTAGTGGGAAAGATGACCTCTTGACGCTTCAACTCGGTGCAGTGCGCGATCGCCGTAACGACCTGCTGCGACCCACGCAAGGTTCCCTGCTGCGGTTGGGTGTCGAGCAGTCTGTTCCCGTCGGAGAAGGAAGCATCCTCCTGACTCGCCTGAGGGGTAACTACAGTTACTACATCCCCGTTAAGTTCACCAACTTCACACAAGGGCCTCAGGCTCTTGCCTTTAACGTTCAAGGGGGAACGGTTTTGGGAGATTTACCGCCCTATGAAGCTTTTTCCCTAGGTGGTGCTAACTCAGTCCGGGGTTACGAGGAGGGCGATGTTGGGGCTGGGCGCAGCTTTATCCAGGCAACTGCTGAATATCGCTTCCCAATTCTCTCTTTCGTAGGCGGCGCTCTGTTTGTAGACTTCGCCAGCGACCTTGGTTCGGGTCGCGATGTCATAGGTAATCCGGCAGGGGTGCGAGGTAAACCTGGTAGTGGCTTCGGTTACGGGCTTGGTGTCCGAATACAGTCGCCACTCGGTCCAATTCGCCTAGACTATGGTTTTAATGATGAAGGCGATAACCGTATCCAATTTGGCATTGGAGAGCGATTTTAAAAAGGTGGAAAAATTGGAATTTCAATAACTAAATCTGCACTGATTCTACACAGTGCAGATTTAGGAATTCAGGTGAGTACCCAGAAACTTATATGCAATTGCACAGCGCAATCATTGGTACTCGAAATCAATGCAGTATCAGAAGGCATTTAGTGTTTAACTCAGTTAGAGAGCTTTTTGCCTACCTGTGTTTATCAATCATCCTGTAAGACAGGAGCGGTTCTCTTAGCCGTGTCTGGATAAATCGAGCCAAATTCTTTGAAAGCTTGTGCTGATTCTTCTGCGATATTCTCAACTCGCTCACCAAGAGAATCATCTGTTTCACGAGCTTCCTCGTACCATTCATTTGTTGTTTTGGGTCTTACGGAATCAATCTGTTCTGCCTGTTGGCGAACTTGCTTAGTCAAGGCTTTATTATTCTGATTATTAGCATCAATACTTGTTGTCAGCAATATAAAACCGACTAGGACAACAGCCAAAAAGCGCTTGACTTGGAGTCCGTTAATCAGGGAATTGATGTGAGAGGTTGCCCTAGAGATCAAATTTTGCATGATAATACTCCATGAGTTCATTTTCGATGTTTTTCACACTTTCGGGATATCATTGGCTTGCTCTAAATTTAGCTAATGCCATAGAAACCGAAATTAGCTTATATCCGCAATTAACTTGATGAATAGAATTAGGGGTTAGCTATAAAAGCTGATAAAAACTAACCTAATTTCCGGTTAATTAGCTGTTTATAAGCATAAATCCAAGTTAACAGCAGAAAAATAATTATCCCTCTAACAAAAGTCTTAGCTTGGTTAGGAAAAAGAAATATTTCTTTAAATCTTGTTATATAGCTTATTGTATAGAAGGAAACAAAAAATCTTTCTGGCGGCAAGGGAATCTCTATCTCAAGACTGATCACTCGCACTTTTAACCGGACAGTACTACACACTAAAGAGCGAAGTTCATACAACAGTGGACAGAATATAAATAAAAGAACCGAACTTATTAAATTAGCAAAAGCATTATTACAGAAATACTTCTTTTGCTCTCACTAAGCCATGATGGACTTTCAGCAGATATTTGGTGCATCACCTGAAACAGAAGCTAGTGCTCCGGGACGGGTGAATCTACTTGGTGAACACACCGACTACAACGATGGATTTGTACTGCCAACGGCTATTCCCCAACAGACTAGGGTGCAACTGGGTTTCAGCAAAGATGGACAGCATCACTTTTACTCGGTGGAACTTGACGAACGGGTGAGTATTTCAGAAGGTCATCATACACCCTCTGGATTTGCTAGTTATATCTTCGGCTGTGTTCGGCTTTTAGAACGGGAAGGGCACATCGTACCGCCTATTAATATACACGTCACTTCCTCGGTTCCGATCGGTTCAGGTTTGTCTAGCAGTGCTGCTTTGGAAGTGGCGACTCTCAGGGGGTTGCGATCGCTCTTAGATTTAGATATCGATGATGTGCGGATCGCTCAGTTGGCACAACAGGCAGAAATCCAATATTCGGGTGTGCAATGCGGCATTATGGATCAGATGGCGTCGAGCCTAGCTGACACTGAACATATGCTATTTCTCGATACGCGATCGCTCGATCGTCAGGTGATAGCTTTTCCATCTGGGGCAGAGGTTGTAGTAATCGATAGCGGAGTACCTCGCACTCTGGCAGGGAGTGGCTACAACCAGCGACGGGCTGAATGCGAAGAGGCGGCGCACCTGTTAGGAGTGAAAGCGCTGAGAGATATTACCGATCCGCAAGCTGTGGAAGAATTAACTGAACCGTATCGCCGTCGCGCACGTCATGTCATCACTGAGGATAACCGAGTACTGGAAGCTCTACAGGGAGTATCAGCTGAGCGTTTTGGTGAGTTAATGAACGCTTCCCACGCTAGCTTACGCGATGATTACGAAGTCTCGGTGCCTGCTCTGGATACACTGGTGGCGATGCTACAGGAAACCCCTGGAGTATTTGGGGCACGTCTTACGGGCGCTGGGTTCGGGGGGGCTTGCGTGGCTTTGGTTGCTGCGGGTAAGGGAGATGCGATCGCTC
>JBFLZA010000145.1:0-15065 GCA_040756535.1 Cyanobacteriota bacterium | reverse complement strand
AACCGAAATTCAAAATCCCTCCTCTTCCTCTTACCCAGCCCAAGAAAAAATTCAAACTTTCCTTACTCAAGCGGATGGCTATTTGTGTGAATTAAAAGAAGCTCAAATTCGCGATGGACTACACATTTTTGGGCAGTGTCCAGAGGGGCGGCAATTACGGGATTTAATTGTAGCCATTGCTCGTCATCCAGGTAATGGTCGTATGGGTTTAACTCGTACCCTAGCTCAGGATTGGGGATTAGATTTCGACCCACTTACTGCTGATTTTTCAGAGATTATAGGTACTGGAGCGAGTTTAATTGATTCAGCCAAAGATGATGTCTCTGTGAGAATATCCCAACCTTCCCCTACAAAAATCAGTAACAAAAATTACCGAACTCTGGGCGACATCGTTGAGGGACTTGAACAACAAGCCGCTGACTTAGTAGAACAATTACTGCAAAATTACAACCACAGATGGACACAGATAAACACAGATAAAACTGATCAATCCATCTGCGTCCATCCGCGTGCATCTGCGGTTAAAAAAATCCAAAATTACCCCCCCCTTGGTAAGGAGAAAGTACAAGCAGGTGAATGGGTTATTGAGGAAACAGAAGAGTTAGGAGAAGCAACAAAACAAGAATTAGAGTGGATTTGCGATCGCCTCCTCCCTTCCCTCCTCCAAACAAACCAAGAACTCACTCAACTGTTGCGAGGATTGGATGGGCGATACATCCCCAGTGGTCCATCTGGCGCACCCACCAGAGGACGCCCGGAAGTTCTGCCCACAGGGCGCAATTTTTACTCCGTCGATATTCGTGCTATCCCGACTGAAACGGCCTGGGGCGTTGGGCGCAAGGCCGCTGAAGTGATGATTGAGCGTTATACCCAAGAAAATGGAGAATACCCCAAAACCTTGGGGCTTTCTGTGTGGGGAACATCAACGATGCGTACTGGCGGTGATGATATAGCCGAGGCGTTGGCATTACTGGGTGTTCAACCCGTGTGGGACTATCCATCCCGTCGAGTCGTGGATTTTGAAGTCCTTCCGGTATCAGTGTTAGGACGCCCTCGCGTGGATGTAACGCTACGAATTTCTGGCTTTTTCCGCGATGCTTTTCCTAACTTAATTAGTTTATTTGACCAAGCTGTAGCCGCTGTTGCCGCGTTAGATGAACCATCCCAGGACAATCCCATAGCTGCGCGAGTTAAAGCGGAAACCCAGATGTGGCAAGAAGCAGGGCTAAGTCAGGAAGAAGCTCATTTGCGATCGCGCTATCGTATCTTTGGATCTAAACCGGGGGCTTACGGTGCTGGGTTACAAGGCTTAATCGAGGCTCAAAATTGGACAGATGACCAAGACCTTGCTCGTGCTTATATTAACTGGAGTAGTTACGCTTACACGGGCAGTGGGAAAAGTCATGCTGCACCGGAAGTGTTTGAACAACGCCTCAAGCAGATGCAAATCGTACTGCAAAATCAAGATAACCGCGAACATGATGTGCTCGATTCTGATGACTACTATCAGTTCCAGGGGGGGTTAACTGTAGCAGTACGAGCTTTGACGGGTAAGAATCCTCAGACTTACTTTGGCGATAATTCTATTCCCGAAAATCCCAGAGTTCGGCACTTACGAGAAGAAATGGCACGAGTGTACCGTTCTCGTGTGGTTAATCCGAAGTGGATTGATGGAGTGATGCGTCATGGGTATAAAGGTGCATTTGAAATGGCGGCAACAGTAGATTATTTATTTGCTTATGACGCCACTACAAATTGTGTGGAAGACCATATGTATCAAGGTGTAGCTGAGGCCTATTTGTTTGACCCAAAAGTACAAGAATTTACCCAACAAAAGAACCCCTGGGCATTACGAGATATGGCAGAACGGTTACTAGAGGCCCATCAACGAGGATTGTGGAAAGATGTGAAGGGTGAAGTGTTGGATCAATTAAGAGCGATCGCACTGCAAGCCGAAGCTGTGATTGAAGCCACCACTGACTAGTGCAAGAAGCCTGCAAGGCAGGAGGCTCCAAGACAGAAGGCAGAAGGCATATTGCTTGTACAGTAAGCTTTTTAACCTTTTTAAACTGGATAGTTATTTCTGCCGCGCTGCACTAGTTCCATTGCTCAAGCCAATGCTGAACGTTTTGAAATCCACTACTCATTAAGTTTTGTAAACGTTAGGATGCGAGTAATGCTGCTCGTTGCAAGACGTGCATATGCTCCCTCTCGCAGGGAGCTTTTTTGGTGCTAATCACGACTGCCTTGACTTTGACAGTTTGTGCTTCATACGCGATCGCTCTCAGGAACAGCAGAAAAGTAGCAAGTATATCCACCATTCGAGCGAGGATAAGTCACCTTATAAATGACACCCGTATTCCCCAACTGCTGACAGCAGGCGTCAATGGAACCAGGTAGTAAGTCCGGCATTGCCTGGTGGAGTTGACTGAGGGAAACGGGACTCTCTTGATGGGAGAGGAAATCGATAATTCTGTCTCGGATGGTAAAGACAGTACTTTTGTAAAGCATCTCCTTGGCTAAAGACAAGGCTATCTCTGGAACAGTGATACAGCGATAGGGGTAGTTAGATAAGGAGTGATCTAACTCTACAATCCATACTGTTGAAAGGCCGGGGACATGACTAGCGATTCCTCGGATGTAACCCGTGGTAGTACCCTCTTGTCCGATGTAGTGCAAATTAATATTAACCCGTTGGTCAGGTTGGTAGAAATAGCTGGCTATAGGTACTTGTTGTTCTGGGTGTGTATCCAGTAAGTCGTTCATGATCAATCAAAGAAAATCAAGGTCATCAGCCAACGCTCTAGGGTTAGCATATATCAATTTTTAAGGACAAATCCCCACCTATCCCGAAGGGTTAGGCAGGGAAATATCACTTCTTACCGCAGTTTTCAGTAAACAGATTAGGCAATCACTCTTGTGAGAACAACAGCTTGCTTGAAATCCTGATCAAAGGGATTCCTTAAACTTGCATTAGTAACTTCGCATGAGCATACCACTGAAGATATTGAAGTTTTTGTCCAGCAAACTGATTAAACTCACAGCATTCGAGAGTATTTTCGGGGGTTTAGAAATTAGTGTATCTTCAGCAATCAAGCGTTTGAAGTCAACTTTAATGTCTCCAGTGCGCTCGGTTTTGCCATCACTCTGATAAAACTTCACCCCAGCTAACTGCATAATTTTGATAAATTCTTGGGCCATGATGCCATAGCCAATAGTCGTGGGATGAATACCATCGAGGGAGAACAAGCCTCCTTGAGTGCGACCGTTAGGGCCAGATTTATAGAACCGAGAATCTGGCACAGGTGAAAGCGCTTTAAGTTCAGGTGGTAACTCGTACTTACCACCCACCTTATCCCACCAAGTCGGTCTAGCATTGGGGTCTTCAAGATAGCGCCGAGACGCTAAGCGATCGAGTAATCCCCCTGCTTCAAACACATACCAATCCCTGCCTTCGGTTCGACCTTGGCGTACTGCTTCAGTAATGTACTCGTTATATTGGTCAATCGCGCTATCAATTGCTCTAGCTTCCTGTCCAGTGATGTGCGGATGTTTATTGGGATCAAACTCGTCGTCACTCATCCAAGGCAAGGTGTAGAAGGGGAAGTATCGAGACCCAGGATCTACTTTCTTTCCCTCACGGTTATTATTCACACCACGAGCAAAAGGAGCGATGGTAACGTGAGGAACGGTTCCCCAAATTACATGACGCGCACGGATTTTTTTCACCTCTTCAACAATTTTATCCAGTTCTGCCTTGAAGTGAATGGGACGCCAAACAGTATAGCGGTCATTAATCGCCATATCCTCATAACCTTGGGCCGTCCACTCTACCTTAAAGGTGAGAATGCTTCCCAAAGCATTATTAGAACCAATCAGGATAATGAGTGTTTCAATGCCATCTTCATCGTTGTTCTCTAATGTTCCTTCCCGCGAAAGTGCTGCAGCTGCTTGCAGGGGGGTGAGTGACTTTCCATTGTTATCGCGTGCCGAGTTTAAAACTCGAATTGCAGCCCGTTCGTTATGATAATCGACAACTTGCCTGAGATAATCGTCTTCGGATGGATTTTGAGCTAATACTTCCTTACAGATATCTGCCGTTCTTGACAAAGTATTACGCAAATCCCATCCATAGACTGCTAAGTTGTGGTTAATGTTTCCCTTTGCTTCGGGTGGAATCGAGCCAGCTTCACGCTCCCAATAATCTTCTGTTTTGTCTAAATAATCACCTACAAACGATAAAAAAGAAGTAAATTCCCACCACTGGATGGTCTCACCGAACTTCTTCTCTATTTGTCGAGCTAGATGTTCTAAATTAAGCGGTAATCCATCACCTGGGCCGTCGTAGGTTGGGTAACGTAGCTGATTCCAACCCATTTCTCTGGCAATAATCGCGGGATAGGAAAGTTTTGTATTGAAAATCGCTCCACTTTGAAAGCCTTGTGTTAGAGAGTCACCAAGGGTAACAAGACGATGTTTAGGCGTTCCTTGCCGATTCACTTTAACCGGAATGCCAAGGGTTGGATCTGTAACAGGTTCCCTCGCCTGTGCCCGAATTTCGACATCTTCAGGTGTTTTAGAGTCGAGCATATCAGCCGTGACGGGTTTTGCCATATTGTCTCCTTGCTACTTGTTGCAAGATCAGCATTAGTTACTCGATGGATTCAAAAGCAATGCAGTCAAGTCCGGAACTGAAAGGAAAAATATTCCTGAGAACGCTCTTTCTCGTGACAAGTGCAACGATAGCTAGGGGAGGCTGGCTCCAAATACCCATAAATTGGTCGCTGGGAAGCTGGGGTGCAAGCTTTTACTTGAATCCTATTGAAGGGGTGGAAAACTTTTGCCGCGTTGCACTAGAGAGCGCTGATACTCCGAAGAGTAGGAGTGGATATACTTTTTCTAACTAAAAGAAATCTTACAGACAGATTGACTATGTACGAACTCTCCAAACTTGACCTCGGTATTTTCCTATTATCTCACCCTTACTTGCCTCAACAGGAGGAGGAGTCGGTTCATACTTGATACCCCGATAAATCAGCTGAATCTTTTTCTCGTCCTCAGTCTCCATTAAAGGTTCAGATGGCAGAAAGTGCCGTCTGTTACTGAGTAAGACCAGCATGAGAAGTAACAACTGGAGCTGCCATGGAGCAAAGAGCAAACTTATCAATAAGCTGACCCATAGAATTGAGGCAGCGAGATAGGAAATTTCGTCAGACGAATGTTTTGAGACAAAGACAGACATCGGGACAAGAGTTAGCGAAATCACAAAAACCAAGGACATATTAATCTCCTTCCTTGCTAGGAATAGTATAATATAGTGACATCTCCTACACTAACTCTTGGAGTACAGTGTAGGCTTCGCAACCAATCCAGCTATTGCTTAGGAGACGTTGCGCTTTAAGCACGGAATGACCTTCCGCCCTATTTTTGACGGCGCTTAAAGCGGCTAAGTAATTCGCCGCACGCTGTCTGATCTAAATGAGCAAGAGTGATAATCCTCGCTCGAAATTATCTACTAAACGATCTCTGTTTTTGGACTTTACGCTAATTCAGCTCAGTTGACGAAATTAGTTTACGATTTAATATTAAAGTTCAATAATTTTTATAATATGGTTAAACAGCGAGATTTACGCTCGCTGTTGTTGCTGCATGGTAATCTGACTTCCACTGCCGCTAGAAGTGTCACTCCTCCTCACCAAGCGATCGCATCTTTGTGACGGTACAATATTGTGCGATCGCTTCTGACAAAAAACTTCAAGCGGCAACAGTTGCGTCAGTCATGGCGTTGGTCATATCTAAACAGTTGGGGAATTAAGAAGTCGGCTACTCCAGAACAGACAAACACAATCTAGAACGAAGATACTTTCACGCACGCGAATCCAGCAAATTTGAGAAAGCTTGCGGTGTTAACTAGCCTATTCCCCAACGGTTTGTAGTCACCTTACCGATTATTGCTACCATCCAAATCGCCAGCTTCAGTGAAAGCCCAATCGGGGTCTTCCTGATTGCGGCGATCGCTATTTGGTTTCGGCTGGCTATTGGAGGTAGAAAAGCTGATGAATGCGGAAACACCAAGAACAACTATAGCTAAGATTTCCATTGGTTCTGCCTCAAGAATTGGTAGTTTAACGAGTGTGATGCGTTTGACGAGTGCCAAAAACTGCAATGACAACGCTTGATCGGAAAATCTCTCCACAACTCCAGTCTGGGGCCGAGTAACCTTTGGATGAGAAAGTTTAATATCCTCCCTCATTCAGAACTCAGAACTTTTACCTCAGAACTTCTTTTGTTGGGGTGAGCTAAATCACTCTGCTACAACTTACTGAGGTGAGACTCGCTATCTGGACGCTTCATGAAAGCTTTTTATTTCTCTGTAAACCCCCTCGATGCAACAAGGGAAGGCTTAAAGGATACCATAATTTCCGAGATCTTTACCTTTTTTCATTGTCCCTTGTCCCTTTCCTTTTGTTCCATATGCTATGCACTGAACAGCCAGGTGCCATACCTCGTTAGGTCATCCTCGACTTAACAAAAGTTAACTTTTCTGTGAAAATAAAAGAGGCATCAGCTTTGAGTACAGACTGCTGCTGCGCTTCATCAGCATCACTCCAATTTTTCTTTAAGATGAACCTACCCGCTTCAAGCCGACTCCAGTTCACTCCAGATTTAAACATTTGCCGTATCTTAAATGGGATGTGGCAAGTATCTGGCGCACACGGACGCATCGATCCCAAACAAGCCATCGAGACTATGTTCAAGTACATGGATGCAGGCTTTACCACTTGGGATTTAGCCGACCATTACGGGCCAGCCGAAGACTTCATTGGAGAATTCAGGCGTCAAATAATCGATACTCGTGGGGAAGACGCTTTAGCTAATCTACAAGCTTTTACCAAGTGGGTGCCTAGACCAACCCGAATGACAAAGCAGCTAGTTGAAAAAAACATCGATATCTCTCTTCAGAGGATGGGTGTTCCTACCCTCGACCTCATGCAATTTCACTGGTGGGAATACCGCGATAAGAATTATCTAGACGCCCTCAAGTACATGACAGAACTGCAAAACGAGGGAAAGATTAAGCACCTTGCCTTAACCAACTTTGATACAGAACACCTACAAATTATTACCGAAGCAGGCATCAACATCGTATCCAATCAGGTGCAGTTTTCTCTGATTGACCGTCGTCCTGAGGTCAACATGATCAAGTTCTGCGCCGAACATAACATCAAACTTTTGACCTACGGAACCCTCTGCGGCGGCTTACTGTCCGAAAAGTATCTGGGATATCCCGAACCCCGACGGGGAGAGCTGTCTACCGCATCTTTGAGAAAATACAAAAATATGATAGATGCGTGGGGCAGTTGGAGTTTATTTCAAGAACTGCTTCATGTACTTAAGCAAATTGCAGACAAACATAATGTAAGCATTCCCAATGTTGCAGTGCGTTACATTCTGGACAAACCAACGGTGGCGGGTGTGATTGTCGGTGCCAGACTAGGCGTAGCCGAACATTTAGAAGACAACGCTAGGGTATTTGAGGTGATACTTGATGCGGAGGATGACGACCGGATTAATGCTGTACTGAGCCAATCACGGAATCTGTATCAACTGATTGGTGACTGCGGTGATGAATATCGGCAGTAAAGGCTCTGTTCACCGTTGAAAATAGGAGTTAGGGGAGGGGTCAACCTAATTCGTAATTCGTAATTAAAGACGGGTCAGATTCCCTATTCCCTGTTCCCTGTTAAAGAAGAATATTTCTCATTCTTTTTTGGCGCTTGTACACATCAAGCCTGTTTTCTGCTGTGTTCGGAGTTCGTCAAGCTCAACTGTGCAGCGCGACCAAGTGCCCTTGACTATCGCTACTTCTCGCTCTGAACTGCGAACGCTAGCCTTCCACTGACCCTGATTCTTTTTCGATGCCCAATCTAGCAAGGTGAATCTACCTTTTAAGGAATCTATCTCATCCCCTTCAGTAAAATTAACTTTAAAATCTATCCGTATTTTCCCAGAAGCCTCCTGACAAAACCCCCCTTCCGGTGAGGTAACAGGCACTAAACCAAACGTCGTCAAAGAGAAATTACTGTAGATATTGGTTCCGTACTCCAAAATTACCTCACCTTTAATCAATCCATCATCACCCAAGAAAGTATATTTGGAGCAAGCTGGCTTAATGGTTTTTTTGCCAACACCTGGAAGTGTTAAGTCGGCTTCATGGGGAGTAATTAGCAATTTTTTGAGCAGAGCGGGCAGCATACTGATTTTTGTTTTCCTAAAGAATTTTTACTGGAGCTTGACATTAATCATTGACTTTAAGCCTTTCTTAGAGAAAGAGACGAGGTTTTATTAAGAAATTCACTAAAAGTTAAGATTCAAAAATTCTCTGAAAAAATATTAAAACATTGCTAATGGTTCTCCCCATAAGCTTCTATTCAGATCTTGCACCTTTACACAAAGGTAAAACTTTACCAATGCCTCATTCCTATATTCAGGAATATCTTTCTTTAGAGAGAGGTAAATTAAGAATTTGAATATAATCTTCTAGAGAAATTCGGATAAGTTTTTCTCAGCAAGTTTGAGCTATAACAGTACCAAATACAATTGATTCTGTCGAATCTTACTACTTATAGATGTTTTAAGCTTTATAAAAAATCACAATACTCTTCAAGGCATAATTAAACTTACCTTGATATTTCTTTAAAAAGATTAACTCAAATTATTAATAAATAAAATTTAGCAATAAATAATCTGCCTGGGTATCAGACATGGTGGCAGTTTGAGAAAACAAAAGGAGGTAACCTTGCCAGTGGATATATTTTCCAACTCAATAGAACTTAGCTGCAATCCATATTGCCAATCTGCTACGAATACAAGCTTGGTTTTGCTACATCACAATGCCAATCCATTACCGTTGCTAGCAAAAAAGTTCCTAGAGGGAATTGGCGAGGAACTTCGCACAGTATTGGCACAGTTACAGGAAGTTCAGTCAGTGCTGTATCAGTCTTGTCAAGAACGGGTTTTCAACACAGAAGAATGTTGTGGTATTAAAGAGGCTTTGCACGAGAGTTACGCTTCATGCCAAGCAACGGCATCAGTGCTAGCGGCAAGCGAGGAGCGATTTAGATCGTTGATTTGTGCTATTCCTGAGGCTGTCTCAGTGTATCAAAGTCCATGCGATCGCATCCAAGACCATACTGCTCACCTCAAGAATGCCTTCGAGGAATTGAGCAGGGAAGTTGCCGAACGCCAGCAGGTAGAAAAAGAACTAGAGGAGTCGCTTTCTCTACTGCAAGGAACACTTGAAGCAACTGTCGATGGTATTATCGTCAGCCAAAATGGCTTGAATATAGCAGCTTTTAATCAAAATTTTATCGAGATGTGGAGTATTCCTGAATCGGTCATCGCCTCACAAGACCTTAACCAAGTGCTTCCACTGTTATTAAAGCAACTAAAAAACCCTGAAGCCTTTATGAGGCAAGCACAGGATTTATTGGCTCAACCGGATGGAGAAGGCTACGGCGTCTTTGAGCTTAAAGATGGGAGAATCTTTGAGCGCTATTCGCTGCCGCAGCGCGTGGGAGGAGAAATTGTTGGTAGAGTCTGTAGCTTTCGGGATATTACTGAGTGCAAACAGGCCGAAAAAGCCCTTAAAGAGAAAGAGGTATTTCTACAACTCATTTTAGACAACATTCCTCAGTTCATCTTCTGGAAAGACAGGCATTCAGTATTCTTAGGTTGTAATCGCAATTTCGCACTTGTGGCTGGATTGAACCATCCAGAAGAGATTGTGGGCAAAACCGACTACGACTTGGCTTGGAAAAAAGAGGAATCAGACTTTTTCCGGGAGTGTGATGTCCGTGTCATGGAGACGGACACAGCAGAATATCACATCATTGAACCCCAACTCCAAGCCAATGGCAAACAAGCTTGGCTAGATACCAATAAGATTCCACTCCATGATGCAGAAGGTCAGGTTGTAGGTATCCTTGGCACTTACGAAGATATCACCGAGCGCAAGCAAGCAGAAGCGCAACTAAAAGAAGCCAAACAAGAGCTAGAAAGCCGCGTCGAGGAACGTACAACACAACTCAGGCAAGCGATTAGACAGTTGCACAGAGAAATTGAGGAGCGTACCTGTGCTCAAGAAGCGTTGCGAACTACCAACCACACTCTACAAACCCTGATTCAAGCTTCACCCCTAGCGATTATTGCTATCAATGCCGATGCCAATGTAATGATGTGGAATCCAGCAGCAGAACGACTGTTTGGTTGGAGTGAACAAGACGTTTTGGATCACCCTCTCCCCATCATTCCTGAAGATAAAAAAGAGGAGTTCCAAGCTCAACTCAAAGAGGAGTTACAGGGCGAGGCACAAACGGGTATAGAAGTCCGCAGGCAGAAGAAAGACGGTTCAGTGATTGACGTTAACCTTTGGACAGCGCCTCTGTTGGATCATCATGGTGTTGTGATTGGTAGCATGGGTCTATTCGTTGACCTCAGTGATAAACTGCGAACTCAGCAAGCGCTACAAGCCAGTCAACAACAACTACAAGCCATCCTCGATCATTCACCTGCTATTATCTACCTTAAAGACACTCAGGGGCGAAACCTTCTGATCAATCGCCAATTTGAAACTCTATTCCATATTGATCAAGAGGCAATCAAAGGGAAGACTGAATACGAACTGTTTCCTCATGAAATTGCGGACGCCTTTCGAGCGAACGACCTACACATACTCCAAACCAAAACTCCTTTAGAAATTGAGGAACTTGTCCCTCAAGACGACGGATTACACATCTACCACTCGATTAAGTTTCCTCTGTATGACTCTACAGGTGTTCCTTATGCCATCTGTGGTATCTCCACCGACATCACCGATCGCAAACGAGCAGAGCAAGAACAGCAAAAGTTGATCGACCTGATTGAAAGTAGTTCTGATTTCATTGGTCTAGCCACACTTGAGGGTCAATGTCTCTTCCTCAACGAGGCGGGTCAAAAGCTGGTAGGAGTTGAAGAAATAGAAGAAGTCCAGCGAAGGATGATATATGAGTACTTGATGCCGGAAGACGAGACCGAATTCACCCAAAAAATCCTACCCGTTGTTATGGAACAGGGCCGTTGGGAGGGAGAGTTCCGCTTCAGGCACTTCAAGACAGGAAAGAGCATTCCCGTCTATTTCAACCTTTTCACAATTGAAGACCGACAAACAAATCAGCCCATCGCCTTAGCTACTGTCACCCGTGATATTACCGAACGCAAGAAAGCAGAGGAGGAACTGCGGCGAAGTGAAGCAAGATTTCGAGAAGTAGCGCGTCGGGAAGCTCTCCTCAACCGCCTTGCCAGTCAGATTCGCAACTCCCTTGACCTAGATACTATCCTGGAAACCGCTGTACAAGAACTCTACAACCAATTAGAAATTGATGTATGCCTCTTTGCTTGGTATCACCCAGACAGTACTCCTTGTGGTTGGGAAATCGTTAAAGAGGTCAAAAATCCCGATTCGCCGAACTCCTTGGGTCTATACCCCTTAGAAAGCTGGTGTCCGTTCACCTGTAAGCTTGTCAATCAAGAAGTACGCGCAATAGATTCCTGCACCAATAGTGATTGTGCCATGCAGCAGATATTACTGCCTTTGGACACAACAGCTCTACTATCGTTGCCCATTCAGACTCAATCGGGTGAACTGGGTGCCATTGCCTGTGGTCGCTTCCTCTCCAAGCGCACTTGGACAGACGATGAGTTGGAACTGCTACAAGCGGTTGTCAACCAATTGGTCATCGGGATTAACCAAGCACAACTTTATGAGCAAAGTCGCCTAGCAGCGATCGCAGCTCAAATGAAAGCCTCTGAACTGGAAGTGGCAATGCGCGAACTTCAGCACACTCAAGCGCAACTGATCCAAACTGAAAAAATGTCATCGCTAGGACAGCTAGTAGCTGGTGTTGCCCATGAAATTAACAACCCCCTTAACTTCATTCACGGCAATCTTACCCACATTAATCAATATACCGATGATTTGCTCAATTTGATTCAACTTTACCCGAAATACTACACTCACCCTGCACCAGAAATTCAAGCAGAAACAGAAGCAATTGATCTGAATTTTATTACGGAAGACTTACCCAAGCTTGTGTCTTCCATGCAAATGGGAGCAGAGCGTATCCGCCAGATTGTTCTATCTTTACGAAACTTCTCACGGCTAGAACAGGCTGAAATGAAACCGATAGACGTTCACGAGGGTCTTGATACTACGCTTCTGCTTCTGGCTCACCGACTGAAAGCTAAACCTGATCATCCTACCGTTGAAATTATTAAAGAGTACGGCAACGTACCCAAGATACGAGGTTATGCGGGTCAACTCAACCAGGTGTTTATGAATATCCTGAGTAATGCGATTGATGCCCTTGAAGAGTTGAATGTGAGAAGGTTGAACATTGTTCATGAAGCCTTCCCTACAGGGATAGGCTTTGGAGAAACCCTAAGCTCTGGAAACGCTTTCAGCAGACAATCGGCTAACTTACAGCCTGTAACCCCTACTATTGAGATCCGAACGGAGGTTATTGATTCGGGCCAAGTGCTGATTCGGATTGTTGACAACGGAATTGGCATGAGTGAGGAGATACGCCGTAGAATATTCGATCCATTCTTTACAACAAAACCTGTTGGTCAAGGAACTGGATTAGGGATGTCTATTAGCTATCAGATTGTGGTAGAAAAGCATCACGGTCAATTGCAGTGCCTTTGTGCACCCGACCAAGGTACTGAGTTTTTAATTTACCTTCCCATTCAGCAGCCTTCTTTGTAATTCTCCTACCGAAAAGCCTGATCGAGCTTTATTGAACTGAGAATCAGCAATTGTGCTGAGAATCTCCCGTTAAGTTCTACGAACTATAAGGGGAGAGTATGTCAATTAGATCAGATACTTGCATTCTTGTCTTTTTCAGAATTCGCTAGATTCCCTGGCTACAAGCCATATTTGTAGGACACTAGGGTAATCAAGCGGACTTGATATGATATAAAGCCCCGGCGCATGGGAGCATTCTTACCTATATAAAAAGATAGTTGACCAAAACTATATTTGGCTAGAAATATTGCTAAGGATAGTCCCTATTACCACTACTTTACAGCCATAACTGAGTTAGACCTGTTTGATAAAAAAAGTCTATTTGTTAAGTAACGTTTCTCTTAATTCAGCATTCTTCTCATTTTTGTGGCGGGTGACCCAAATCTCAAAATCGGGAAACTCTTATGAAGGCTTGTCCTTATTGCTCTACCCATTATTTTGTCCTATTCGCCACAACTGCATTTATTGGTTGTTTTCTAAATGCAATCAGAATGTACTATTTTCTGAGGTAGATAACAGGGGAATTGATCAGCAATTTTACCTAAAAAATATGGAGGAGACGATTTCTAGATCAGCGAACTATTTCTAAAGGGTGATGGTTGCCTTTGCCTTCACCAATAAAGTTAACAAGATAGAGTATTCTTTTACACAAACAGGTTTTAGAAAAATAGAAAACCCAAAAATTATCAATGACAGGAGGAAACCATGGCACTTTCAACACTTAAAGACTTTGAAGCTAGCTCTCGTCGCTCCTTAAAAACGTATAATTTTGTTCACTTTGACGTATATTGTTGCCAAGAAGAGAAGGTGGGTGTAGTCACCGATATTTTGGTTGATAAAGATGGAAAATGCCAGTATTTAGTCATTGCTTTGATTAAAGAAATGGCGGGCAAGCAGGTACTACTTCCCTATGAGCAGTCTCAGGCTGATCAAACAGCACAACGAATTTATGCCACAGGACTGAACCAAGAGCAAATAGCTAACTTAAAAAATTTCAATCTAAGTGACCCTAGCATGACAGAAAATACCGTTGACGATCAGGTAACTGTGACAAATTACCCTTTGTAGAACTAACTATGACACTGTAAGCCTTAAGCAACAAGCTGACGCAGTAGGCTAATGATATCCCTCAAAGGCATATAGCTTTTGAGGGATGCAAATTTTAAGCGCTTGCAAGCGTTCGTGGGGTACTCCTAAGGCTCATCTACAAACCAAGCTTCCCTCTACCCTACATTCCCTAATTGCTCTCGCTTTAAACTTCTTGCTTGCAGCCGATAAATACTATCCAATCCATCTGCGTGTATCTGGGTGCATCTGTAGTTAAAAATCAAAAATTAGCATCTTTGCAGGAAATCTCTTCAAAATGAAGAAACTTAACAGTAGTAGCGATCGCCAAATTTGTCAAAATAGTAAAAATCAGACTATACCTCCTTAGATAGAGGTAACAATAAAACAGAAAATATAAAAGATATCCATTAACCATCTACCCATACTGTCAGCCATTATCTAAACGCTGATAGCTCTGATCTCTATCTTTCTTTTCTGGCGTCTCCAATGGGCTACAGGAGATGCTGGTAAAGGGAAGCGATCGCGCTCCCCTGTAGTTTCCTCAACTCCTGTGTCTGACCGAGTTGCCATTATTGCTGTCTTTCTTTAGCTGGGTCGCCATCAAAGGGCTGAACACCTGTTTCAGGATAGTCATCATCTCTAGGTCCAAAAATCCTGTTCACTCCATCCCAGACGTACTGAAGCATCTCTTGTAATCTGGTGAAAATATTCATAGTTTTCCTCCAAGAATCAAAACTTTATCAACGAAACTCAATCACATCAACTTGTTATTAACAGCTAATTAGCTGCATATTATTCCTTACACACAAAAAATTATAACGAACCTACTTATAAAATTCCAATCAACTTCAACTTGAAACAAAAATTCATATAAATATGGACTTAACGGAAGATGCAAGCGTCCTTAGCCATTAATCATTGATTGCTAATAACAAATAACAAATAACAAATAACAAATGACAAATGACAAATGACTCATTAATGATTTGCGATCGCTTCGTTCATTCGTCCTTGTGATAATCGCAAATTTAAGAGCGATAAGCCCAAAATAATTAAAAATAAAACCAACCCAATCGTGCAAGCATAACTAACTTCCAACTCAGAAAACGCTTGCTCATAGAGATAATAAACAACGGTCTTAGAACTATTGCGC
>JBFLZA010000144.1:0-15135 GCA_040756535.1 Cyanobacteriota bacterium | reverse complement strand
CGCAGGGCTAAACGGGGTAAGGAACATATCCTTGAGGCTGGGTGCTGTCGAACCGATGATGACAATTTTGCCTTTCACCCAGCTTGGATCGATTTCCCCGTTCAAAACTTGTGTCAACGTGACTTGCCGCGCCAAATTTTTTGGTGAGCGATAATTGAGCAAGAGTTGATAGCCATCGGTTTCAATGCTTTGGTAGCCCCCCGAATTTTTTTGTAATCGCAAAAACACTGCCTTGCCTAACTGGGGAACACCTGGATGCTTTGGACTCTCTTCAAGGAAGATGTTCCGTTGTTCCAAATAAGCAAGAGCTACCCTGAGGGAAAACGAATAAAGGGCACCATTTTCATTCTCCGCAAACAAGATATTGCGGCGGACTACATTGTCTGGGTCAATTGCTAAGTCATTGAAACCCACTCGCTCTTCCGGCACCTCAGGCGGCGCTGGTGTTCCGGTAACATTATCAATGTTTTGAATGGCAATTAAATTGGATTGCTTGAGTTGATCGATTAGTTCGTCATGACCGGGTTCTATAGGGATATCGCGATACAAATCCAAACCGATGACGGCGGGTTGCATGGCTTGCAGTTTGCTCAATAACTGAGCGACAATCCGGTCAGAAAACGGCCATTTTTTTTGCGATCGGATATCTTTTTCGGTAATGGCAACAACGAGAATCCGGGGGTCAGGTACTGTTGCTTTTGAGTTTAAGCGTACCAGCTTGTCAAAGGCGATCAGTTCTAGAGGTTGTAATCCGCCCTGATGTCGTATTCCCAATAGGGCAGCTGTCAGAGCGAAAATGTAGAGGAAAGCGATCGCACTCCGTTTTGCGGCTGTCGCACCATGCTTCGTAAACAGGAAGGTCACGATTGACCGATTTGCCCTATCGGGTCTGGAACTCCCAACCTTTCGAGTCATGCGGAAGATCATAAATGATAGATGTCCTAGATTCACAAAGGCTGATTCACAACCTTAACAGCCGCGATCGCAACCGCCACAAACAGCCCTGCAAGGGCTTCACCTCATGTCAATCCACTAGGAATAGACGCTTTCTCCACCCTTCATGTGACCGTTTATACCTGGATAACTCCAGTGTTTTTTCGGGAATTTTTAATTTGAGCGATTCTGTCATCCCTAAAAAATAAGAGTCTGACAATAGCGGCGTACAACAAGCAATGTAAAATTCGCTACAAAAAAAGCCCATGGAAAATTGTCAAGCCACTTTTGTCACATTATTGCATTTTTAGGATGAGGGGCAATACCCCATACTTTTTTCACTCGAACAACACCAAACAGATAGCTCTCAAGGCTGCTGACTGCAAAATCTGACTTTATAGCGATCGCAACTTCTAGGAGATTATAAATAAGATATAAAAGGCGATAATTCTTAAAAAATATTCATGATTGCTTCCCAGTCCGGCTTGGACAGTATCAAAGCATCTTTGAAAGAAAAAGTATTCTTTGGCAACGAACCCACTCCTGAGTTGATTGCCATTTTAATCGTTTATTTTGTCCAGGGTATCCTGGGATTAGCACGTCTGGCGGTTAGCTTTTTCCTCAAAGATGAACTGGCATTGAGCCCTGCTCAAGTAGCCGCGCTGATGGGTATCGCCGCTTTACCCTGGGTAATCAAGCCGTTGTTTGGCTTTATCTCCGATGGAATTCCCCTATTTGGTTACCGCAGACGCCCTTATTTGATCTTATCGGGACTAATGGGGACAGCCGCTTGGCTCACTCTCGCCACTGTAGTTAATACCGCTTGGGCGGCAACGGCTGCCATACTCCTGAGTTCTCTGTCTGTCGCCATCAGTGACGTAATTGTAGACTCACTCGTTGTCGAACGGGCGAGGAAAGAATCCCTCAGTGATTCCGGTTCCCTGCAATCTCTCACTTGGGGGGCTTCAGCAGTAGGTGGCTTGATTACGGCTTACCTCAGTGGTTGGCTGTTACAACAGTTCAGCAACCAAACTGTCTTCGCCATCACTGCCACTTTCCCCTTGCTGGTTTCAGCCGTAGCGTGGTTCATTGCCGAAGAATCTGTAGATTCCCGTCCTAATATCTCCACCGCTTGGAACCAAATTAAAGATTTACGCAGTGCGATTACTCAAAAAGCCATCTGGTTGCCCACAGCCTTCATCTTCCTGTGGCAAGCGACACCGAGTGCGGATTCCGCATTTTTCTATTTCACGACGAATGAGCTTGGGTTTGAACCGGAATTTTTAGGGCGCGTCCGCTTGGTAACCAGTGTTGCTTCCTTGATTGGCATTGGGCTGTTCCAACGCTTTTTGAAGAACATTCCCTTTCGCAGCCTCATGGGTTGGACGACGGTTATCTCGTCAGTTCTTGGGATGAGTGCCCTACTCCTCGTCACCCATACCAACCGTACTCTAGGAATTGACGACCACTGGTTCAGCTTAGGAGACAGCCTCATCCTTACAGTAATGGGGCAGATTACTTGGATGCCAGTGTTGGTGCTAGCGGCACGGCTTTGCCCACCTGGTGTGGAAGCCACCTTATTTGCCCTGATTATGTCAGTGAGCAATTTGGCAGGACTCTTGTCTCACGAAGTAGGAGCATTATTAACCCATTGGTTGGGCATTACTGAGACTAACTTTGACCGCCTTTGGCTGTTAGTCCTGATTGCAAATCTCTCAAGTTTATTTCCATTGATATTTCTCGGTTGGCTACCCGCTACTGATCCGCAAGCGGAAATTCGAGCCGCCGACAATCATAAGTTATTGACGCCAGTGGAGGTGTTTGAACATCATTCTCCGGGTTCTATGTCAGAACAACCTTTTCTGCCAGATGTGCTGCCAAAATTCATACATACCCCGTTAGCGGAAAGACTCAGTCAAAGTAGGGTTTCACAGCCAGTTGAAGAACCCGCTGAATAAGAAGTTGCTGGGGAGCTGGGGAGCTGGGAGCTGGGGAGCGGGGGAGCTGGGGAGCGGGGGAGCTGGGGAGTGGGGGAGCGGGGGATAGAGATTAACCTTTTCAAAATATGTCAATTAAATGCAAGTTAGTTTAACCCACCGCTTACAAAAGTCAATCTAACCTCGTCAATCAATCCAATTCATCTGCGTTTATCTGCGTTTATCTGCGGTTCTTAACTTCCAATCCGTATTCTTATAAAAATACTGATAGTTTGAGCTGTAGATAAACATTTATTCATGCAGTAGAAACATCCATTTACCAACCGAATCTTGAATCTTTTACATACAAAACATGCAAACATTACCGACTCAAGAACACTTTTCTGTACCTGTTTCCGCTACACCCTATGAGCGGAATGAATGGAAAAAGGGTTATCAATCCCAACCGAACGAATATGACTACTGGATTGACGAGATAGAAGGCGAGATTCCGGCTGCACTTCACGGCACATTATTTCGCAATGGCCCTGGATTGCTTGATATAAACGGGCAACGAATTCATCATCCTTTTGATGGAGATGGGATGATTTGTGCGATCGCATTTGATAATGGTCGTGCCTACTTCCGCAATCGCTTTGTTCGGACTGAAGGTTTTGTTGCAGAACAAAAGGCAGGAAAAATCCTCTATCGGGGTGTTTTTGGTACTCAGAAACCAGGGGGTTGGTTGGCAAATGCCTTTGATGTCAAACTTAAAAATATTGCCAATACCAATGTGATTTACTGGGGCGATAAACTCCTAGCACTATGGGAAGCGGCGGAACCCCACGGCTTAGACCCAAAAACCCTAGAAACCTTTGGGAAAGACTACCTGAATGGTGTTATAGGAGAGGGTGACGCCTTTGCTGCCCACCCTCGCATCGACCCCAGTTGCGATCGCAATGCTGGTGCCCCTGTCCTAGTTAACTTCGCTATCAAAGCGGGGCTTTCGAGCACAATTACCATCTATGAATTTGACCAAGCAGGCAAACTTTTACAGCGTCAAGCGAGAAGCGTTCCTGGCTTTGCTTTTATTCACGATTTTGTAATTACGCCCAATTACTACCTATTCTTCCAAAATCCCGTCAGCTTCAATCCTATTCCATTTGCCTTGGGAATTCGAGGTGCGGGTGAGTGCGTGAAGTTTGAGCCAGATAAGCCTACTCGTATAGTGGTAATTCCTCGTCATTCCCAAGCACCGATGCAGTTTCTGGAAACACAAGCAGGTTTTGTCTTCCACCACGCGAATGCTTTTGAGCAAGACGGTAAGGTTTACATTGACTCAATTTGCTATGACAAGTTGCCGGAAGTTGAACCAGAAAGTGATTTCCGGAATGTAGAGTTTGAGGCACTTGCTCCGGGGCAACTCTGGCGGTTTACGCTTGACTTGAACGAGGAAACTGTACAACGTCAGTTGTTGGAAGAACGCTGCTGTGAGTTTCCTTACGTTCATCCCAACCATGTTGGACGCCCCTACCGCTACTTGTTCATGGGTGCTGCTCACAGTTCGACGGGTAATGCACCGCTACAGGCGATTCTCAAACTAGATGTGACGACAGGGGAGGAACAACTTTGGAGTGCAGCACCGAAAGGGTATGTGAGTGAGCCAATCTTTGTGCCTCGTCCCGATAGTAATCAGGAAGATGATGGTTGGGTGCTAACGGTGGTTTATGACTCCAGCAAGCATCGGTCGGATGTTGTGATTTTAGATGCCCGTGATTTAAATCGGGGGCCAGTAGCGCGATTGCACTTGAAGCATCACATTCCTTACGGGTTGCACGGTAGCTGGACACCGAACGTGTTTTAATTGATGCGATCGCGCTTTACATAGCGGTTTTCGTAGGGGCACGGGCATTGCTCGTGCCCTTACAGTATGGTGTACCCAACTGAACGCGGCTGTAAATGACAGATGCTTTCAAAGTGCGATCGCTTTTGCCCTATTTGGGTTCAGTTTTGGCTGGGCATACTACTGTTGGTGCAGCTTGCTGCTGAGGTAGGTTCACATACAGGTTTGTATGAATGATAAAGTTTGCTGTGTTTGTGACGGAAACAAGCGTCAACATCGGCAATAGTTGGCGTAAGTGCCTCGTATTCAGTGGAAAGCGTTTCATATTTACTCCTGGAGCTCGAATGGAATTTAAATAATTGCTCCTAAATCCATCAGATTCGGAGGCTAGCTGTTTTCAGGGGTGAGAATAGCTGGCTTTTGGGTGACTTCTGATGGCTGAGTTATGGCTGACTTTCACGCTTGTTAAGATCGCTACTAGCTGACCAATATTCCTGGGATAAGGCATGTCGCGATCGCTGAAGGTTTCCCCAGGGTGGATTGATAAAGTCAAATTGGCTCTCAAACGTAATGGCTATCCAAGTCAAAAAGCTCTAGCTGAAGATTTAGGTATATCTCTATCCACCGTCAAGAACTTCCTTAATGGCAAAGCTGTTGATTATTCCTACTTTTTAGAAACTAGCCAGAAACTGGGGTTTGACTGGAAAACGCTCGCCTACTTCGGCGAACAAGGAAACCCAGAGCACTCAGTCGCCAACCCACCTCAAGAGCAACCCAGCGCAACTGAGCAAACAGCTTCGTCAATCAGTTGTTCTGTCTATGACGAGGAGACTTGGGTAGGTCGGGAGAAACTGATTCGCCAGCTAAACCAAAAGCTGCGGGGGAAATGCCGAATATTAATCATTACTGGCGTGACGGGTCAGGGGAAGACCACCTTAGGGGAACGCTTGGCAACTGTGGAGTTGCGGGACTACTGGCAACAGTATAAGTATTTAAATTTTGACGATATCTCAATGCGAGACTTTGCCAGTGTCGCAGATGAGATGCTGACTCAGCTAGGAGAAGAGGTGACGGCAGATGAGCGCAAGGATGCGGAGCGGTTGCTGAATCGCTTGGTGCAAAAGCTGCGAAACAACCGTTACTTGGTGCAAATGGATTCTTTGGAGGTGCTGCTGAAGGGGCAGGGAGATAACGATACTGCTAGGAATGAGTTTCAGGATGAGCGGTGGTGGGAATTTTTTAATCGATTGCTAGCAGGTTCAGATTGCCAAAGTCGGCTGATTCTCACCTCACAGGATTTGCCGACGCAGTTTCGAGGGAGCAAATCGCGATCGCTATGGAGTGAGGAACGATTGGGCGGACTCAATGAGGTAGAGCAGTTTGAGTTATTTCAGAAGTTGTTCTGGCGAGATGGGAAGGAAGTTGAGCCAGAATCAGAAGCAGCCGATTATCTAAAGCGAATGGGCAACGCTTATGAAGGACATCCACTGGTTCTTGAGGTGATTACTGGGGAAATCCTCGATCACCCGTTCAATGGCAACGTGGTCGCGTACTGGCACAAATATCGTCAAGAATTTGAAGCGATCGAAGCAGTTGTCGGTCATCAGGAGTTGCAACTGCAAGTCAAAGACAGGGTGAGGAAGTCTTTGGAACGGTTGGAGCAGGATGTCCCTTATGCTTATACGCTCCTCCTTCGCAGTTCAGTTTATCGGCGTCCAGTTCCAGAACCTTTCTGGTTGGAAATGCTGTGGAGTCTCACTGAAGAGAAGAAGGCAGCAGCGCTGAGAACGTTAGAATCTCGCTATCTCGTTTTGGCCGAGGAAATCACTCACACTGGTCAATTCCTGCTCCGCCAGCATAACTTGATTCGGAGCGTAACCTATGAACTTTTAAGAAAACTCTCCAATCAAGAATTAGATTGGCGGGATGCTCACGACACCGCAGCCAAGATGTGGCTCACAGCGCATCAACCAGAACCAGAGGCACCCATCCTGGAGCAAGTACGGGGCTACCTGGAAGCGTTTCACCATCTTTGCGAGCTAGAAGACTGGGAAAGCGCCAGCGAAATCCTTTCCATTCGCCTCGATACGCCTACGAATGAGGAATTGGTGAATCAACTGGGCATTTGGGGCTACTATCGAGAACAGATTGAACTATACAGCAGGCTCTTATACAAGCTAAATCCCAGCTTGGACTCTATTTGCTTGAACGATCTGGGCGTTGCCTACAATTGCTTGGGAAATTACGCTCTTGCCCTTAAATACCATTCGCAGAATATAGCGCTCACTCAGAAAATTGATGACAAGGCTGGACAAGGAATGGCGTTGGGCAATCTGGGCCATACCTACTATGCTTTAGGAGACTACGCCCGTGCCCTTGATTGCTATCAGCAGCGTTCAGTGAGCGCAAAGGAAATCGGCGATAAGGCTGGAGAAAGAGCAGCGTTATGTGGTCTGGGTAATATCTACCATGCTTTAGGAGACTACGCCCGTGCCCTTGATTACCATCAGCAGTGTTTAGCGCTTACCAAGCAAATCGGCGATAAGGCTGGACAAGGAACAGCGCTGGTTAATCTGGGCAATGCCTACAATTTCTTGGGAGACTACACCCGTGCGATTGAGTACTGTCAGCAGTCTTTAACGATTGCCAAGCAAATCGGCAACAAGGCTGGCGAAGCGTTAGCACTGGGCAATCTGGGCGTTGCCTACTATTCATTAGGAAACTATACCTGTGCGCTTGAGTACTGTCAGCAGTGTTTAGCGATTGCCAAGCAAATCGGCGACAGAGCTGGACAAGGAATGGCGCTAGGAAATCTGGGCAATGTCTACCATGCTTTAGGAGACTACGCCCGTGCCCTTGATTACCATCAGCAAGATTTAGCGATTGCCAAGCAAATCGGCAACAAGGCTGGCGAAGCGTTAGCACTGAGCAATCTAGGCAATGCCTACAATTTCCTGAGAGACTATCCCCATGCCCTTGAGTACTGTCAGCAGTCTTTAACAATTGCCAAGCAAATCGGCAACAAGGCCAGCGAAGGGGCAGCACTGGGCAATCTGGGCAATGCCTACAATTTTCTGGGAGACTACATCCGTGCGCTTGAATACTATCGGCAGTATTTAGTGATCGCAAGGCAAATCGATGATCCTTGGGAGGAGGGAAAAGCGCTATGTAATTTCGGGAATGTTCTGCTTAAACTTGAGCTGTATTCAGAGGCTTTGGAAAATTTACAGGCAGCACTAGAGATTTTTAAAGGAATTGGGAATCTTTCTTTTGAGGCTATAACTCTCAATAGCTTGGCAGAACTCTATCAGAAATTAGGTCATCACCAACTGGCTCTTAAGTTTTGCGACCAAGCTTTAGCTATTGCTACCGAGTTAGGCATACCAGAAGCAAAAGAGTGTCAGGAGTTGAAAGAGAAACTGCTGAAGGAGGAAGCTTAGAACAGGCGCTACTTCCAGAATTAGCCATCAATGACTCTGCGATCGCATTTCGGGGCATGGATACCCTCATCGGACTACCGGGATTTGAGAGAAAGCGATGCTCCTACGCAGCCCCTAGGCTAACGTGCTTTATTGGTAGATGGAGAGCAAGCATTTTGCCTTTTAAATTATTTATTCATGTTCGACCCGGAAAACATTAGCGTAGAGATTGGCAACAATCTGCTTACCACACAGCGATAGCTCTAAGTAGCGCAACGCTTGTTCGATGTATGGGAAAACAACATTCCAGTAAAAGGATGGATAGTTCTTCCGCAAATCACCAGGATTGCGATAACCAAAAGTCTTATTCATCCCAGTTTCTTCAAATTCGTAGAACAAAGCACTAATTTTTTGCAGGTAGCGTGGGTCACTGAGTTGACCAATCAAATCAGCCGCTCTTACTAAACCCGGATAGTTAGCGGTGTCTGAATGATCATCATCAGCAGGTACTGGAAAACGCGTCAACTCAATATTGCGCTTAAGTATTTCTGTATCAAAAAGCGTGTGGCTGGCAAAGCGTTCTTCAATAAAAAGTTTTCCTCGGTCTACATGAAAAGGAGTCAAGGCTGCATCCGTTGAACCAAAAGGTAGCTCGATCATCATGTCGTCTAGACCTGTAGCATACAATCTTTTTTCTGCTTTATCTTGGCAACAAACTCCCTTGAGGTATCCAATATCATGACACAGCAAAGAAATGATAAAGTGCAACCAATCTTCACTAGAGACATTCCCCTCACGAATATATTTTCCCCGCAGGATTTCTTGTCCCACTAAGGTTACTAAGACGGTGTGTTCGACGTTGTGATAGAGAGCATCGCTGTTAGCAATGTTTTCCAAAACCATACTTCCTGCTCTACCAATAATGTCTGCGTAATCGGCTTTGAATCTGCCATAGATGTGATGGTAGCCAGCTTGCAAGCGTTTAACACAACCGCTAATGATTGCCTCTGTGGGATTAAACATCTCGCTATCCTCCGAAAAATTTTAAGTGAGTTCGCGGGATTCTTGCCTGACATGAGTGTCCTTAAGCTGCCTGTTACAACCTCATGAAAGGCTTAAACTCTTTCCAGCCATACTTGGTTTGGAGATGCCACCCCAGTTGCCTTCAGCTTCAACCGACTTCTGGCAAAAGTCGCGATTAAAGCGATGCCACTGTATTACTCATCAGCTTTTGCTTTGCCATTTACGCAATAAAAATAAGAAATTTTTAACAAAAAATGCAGAATTACCCCTCAGGGTACTAAAAGTCAAGTTAATCTATCTGTTCTTTTAATCTCGGAAAATGGCAATTTATCCTGTAACAGCAAGACTTTCGAGCATTTCTATCAGCAGAACTTCTGTTGTGACAGTTGTTGGCGAAGCGATCGCGCTGCACAGTAGTAGGGTAGGCAATCTCCATCCTACCTGTAGAGTTATCTTGGGTACCCTTAGAGATACTTGTTTAATTTTCGTGTGGATTGGCTTGATTTTGTTTTGTAGTCCTTTTATAAAGCCAGAGGAATTGAGGAGAAAGTATGATTAGCCTTCTCAGTAGGGTTGTGAACTCGGAGTATTTCATCTCACTCCCTTTAGAAACACACCCCCAAGCGTCAGCATCTACACAGCAGCACCAAACTTATCAGGTAGCGCCTCAGGTAACTTTAGATTATGCTTCTTGTTCTAATACGCTTCCTAACCGTGCTGAAGCACCAGTAAGTGAATCGATGCGTCATGTAAGACCGAACTACTACTCAGAGGTACGCGCATTTTTTTAAAAGTAATATTAGAGTATTAGAAAAGCTGGAGAATTAGCCATTTCCGTATTCTCGATCTACTCCTCCTTCAGGGTGCATTGGACTGGGGTGTTTTGCGGAACAAACAGATGAAATTTAGCATTGTCATCACAACTTTTAATCGTCTAACTCTGTTAAAGCGTGCAATTGACAGCGCTTTGGCTCAAACCATGCCTTGTGAAGTTGTTGTGGTGGACGATTGTTCGTCGGATGGCACACAAGCTTATGTCCAAGAACAATGTGAAGTGCTGGCAAGTGTTAATGACAAGCGTCTGATTTATCACCGCAATTCAGAAAATCTCGGTCACTCAAAATCAGTGAATGCAGGTGTTGAACTGGCAACTGGGGATTGGATTAAGCCTCTAGATGATGATGACTATCTGGCCCCCAACTGTATTGAGGTAATGATAAATGCGATCGCGCTACGTCCTCAAGCCGTAATTTGCTCTTGCCAAGCAGCTCAAGTTGATGCAGATGGCGTTGAACTCAGCAGAACCCGAAAAACGGGGCCAGGAAAAGCCTTTTATGTTCCCCAAGAAGATATTCATTATGGAATGCTGATCGATCAGGTTCCTTTTGGTACACCTGTTCAAGTGGCTTTTTCACGCGAAGCTTTTCTTAAAACAGGAGGTTGGGACTCCAATTTAGATGCCAACTTTGATGACATTGATTCTTGGGTCAAGATTGCCCAATTCGGTGATGCCATTTTCATTAATGAATGTCTGGGTTATCGAACCCTTTGGTCAGGGGCTTATAATCAAAAGTTTTCTTTCCAAAAGCGGCTCGATACTAACATTTTAATCAAAGAAAGAATCTATTCTCACGTTAATCAAAAACATCAAAACAAGCTACCCAAGCTTCAAGACATCCGGAATTACATGAAATTACATTGGAGCTTAGCAGCGCTCAAACAAGGAAAGCTATTAAACGCAGTCAAACTGTCTTTTCCGGCGACTGTATCCCTAGCGGCTTGGCAGCTTTTATGGGAAGCAACTTATTCACGTAAACGCAATCATCAGCAATCTTTAATTCAAAAATTAATATTAATTATAGATTAAGAATTGATGAGAAATTAAGAATAATCGAAGAAGCTGATAACTGTAAATCTTAATACAGTTGTTAGGTAGAAGGTTTTTGTAAAAAAGTCATCAGTTAGAGTCAAAACTTATCGCCTAAACGTGAACCCTGAACTCAATCCCTAAAAGATTTGTCGTAAATCTCCGCCAGGGAAAGTGAACAGTGTAAAGGCTCTGACTCAGAAGTTACTGCTCAGTAAATCCTAAAATTCCTTCCAATGGATGAGTTCAATCACTAGTCAGAATGGTTAAACTAATTCTATATTAAGATTAGTTACAGATACTTGCAAGAAACCTCTTCTGTGCAGTTATACCTGAAAAAACCTTCGCACGAGGAATAACATCGGTGACATCACGCCTACAAATTGCTAGAGACATTGAAGAATCCCTTATTGCAGCGTTTTTCCGCAAGTCAGAAGGTAACTGGCGCTCTGAACGCCGCTATTACACCCTGCCCGATGGCAAAACCAAGGAAGTGGTTAGCCTAATTACTATTCGGTTTCTGGAGCAAGGCTGTGATGAACTGCTGGAGCTACAGCGACTGCACGATCTACCTGATAATAAGTCTCTAATCTGTGGTGCCTTAGTAAGCTGGAACAGCAGCGATTCAGAGACGGGGCGTCAGGAGTCTACAGATTCGACGGTGTTTGGTGCGTTGGGAGATATACTGTACCGCGATCGCGGATTTGCTACTACTAAGCCTGTTACGGCTCAGTTCTACTTCACGAATCCTCAAACTCTGTGCTTGCGAACCGAATACAAAGGCTCTGTGTTTGAGGAAGAACTGAAACTCGTTGGTGAAAAATACCGCACAAGACAAACGATTATCTCCCGTGCTGGTGAGCAAAAGATGATCGGTCAGTATTTGGAAACGCGGATAGAAGCGGAGTGAGAAAAAACAAGCCCCGGTAGTTCTACCGGGGCTTAGCTTAGATTAGAACAATCTGGGTATTATGCCAGGGATTCGCTGCTGGCAGTAGAAGCCGCTAACTCCTGTAAGCGTTCCTGCTGATCCTGGCTAATACAAGCCTGAACGATGTGCTCTATATCGCCTTCGAGTATTGAGTTAAGGGAATAATTCTGTCCTAGTCGGTGATCGGTGACGCGATTATCTTTGTAGTTGTAAGTCCGGATTTTCTCTGAGCGAGAACCCGTCCCAACTTGCGATAGCCGCATCGATCTCACGGCTTGTTGTTGCTCCTGTAGCTTGATTTCATACAGCTTAGCCCGGAGAATTTGCATTGCTCGTTCTCGGTTTTGCAGCTGACTTCGCTCTTCCGTACAGAAGACTCGAATGCCTGTGGGCTTGTGAATCAGGTCAACGGCTGTTTCCACCTTGTTCACGTTCTGTCCACCGGCCCCACCGGAACGAGCCGTTTTCATTTCTATATCCTTGGGGTCAATCTGGACTTCCACATCATCCACTTCCGGCATCACGGCTACCGTAGCAGTGGAGGTGTGAACTCGTCCTCCAGCTTCCGTTACGGGCACCCGCTGTACCCGATGCACACCCGCTTCAAACTTCAGCTTGCTGTAAACTTGGTCGCCTTGGATTTCCAGAATCGCCTCTTTAAACCCGCCCATATCTGCCAGCGACTCAGAGAGCAGCTTGACTCGCCACTTTTGAGTTTCGGCGTAGCGCGAGTACATCCGCACCAAATCACCTGCCCAGATACTGGCTTCATCACCACCTGTACCTGCCCGAATTTCTAACATGATGTTCTTATCATCATTTGGGTCACGAGGCAACAGCAAAATTTTTAGACGACTTTCCAGTTCTTCTAGCTTTTGCTCGAGTTCCCCAACTTCCAAAGCTGCCATCTCATGCATCTCTGAGTCACTATTGGCTTCTTTGAGGACTTGCCGCGCTCCGATCAACTCCTCCTGAGTTGTCTTCCAGATGTCGTAGGTATTGACTACTTCTTCAAGGGAGGAACGTGCCTTTGTAACCCGTTGCATCTCAACCGGATCGGTAGCAATATCTGGATCAGCTAGACGCCGCGTTAACTCATTGAAGGTTTGTTCTACAGATTTTAATTTCTCCAGCAGGTAGGTTTCCGCCATGACTTGTGCATCGCTCCATTGAAACAGCTTATTGGCTCACAAACAACAATATCCACCCAGTTCTCTATCAGGACTGGGTGATTAACCGCAAGCCTCGGTCAGCTATTTTTCTTTGGATGCCGATTGTTTGTCTGAATTCTCAAGCATTCCGTACTTCCGCATAAAGCGCTCAACTCGCCCTTCGGTGTCGATCATTTTCTGGGTTCCTGTGTAGAAGGGATGATTGCCCGACCACACGTCTACATGAATTTCGGGTTTGGTAGAGCCAACAGTCATTACAACTTCTCCGTTGCAATAAACCTTAGCATCTGGATACCATTTTGGATGAATATCAGGTTTTGCCATAGTTTCCTTGACCTTAATCTTTTGCCTATCCCATTTTCATTTTAGCTTTTAGTAGTCAGCCATCAGCTCCTAGCACCAGAGAGACGATTGAGTTTCCCCTCACCCGTGGTGCAGCCGTTTTTCTAGCAAAAGAGCTGAGGAGCTGAACACTTTTATCGCTTCGAGTATTGTGGTGCTTTACGAGCTTTGTGTAAACCGTATTTCTTACGTTCTTTTGCTCGTGGGTCGCGTGTCAAGTAACCTTCAATTTTTAAAGGTGATCGGTTTTCTGGGTCGAGTTCACACAAGGCTCTAGCCACTCCCAAGCGAATTGAGTCAGCTTGTCCGGTTAAGCCACCACCATGAGCATTAACCAAAATGTCGTACTCATTTTCTAGACCCAACGTTTCTAGTGGGGCTTTGATTACGGCAAGGTAACTGGGATTGTTTTGGAAGTAATTATCGCCTGGGCGACCATTGACCACAAGTTGACCACTACCAGGGACTAGGCGCACTCGAGCGATAGACGATTTGCGGCGACCCGTGCCCCAGTACATGACGCGATCGGTTGTTTCTGCGGCTTGCATTATTTTTCTCCTCCTGGGATGGTTTGGATGGTTAAGGATTCTGGTTTTTGTGCTTGATGGGGATGGCTGTCGCCTGCGTAAACTTTCAGCTTGGTGAAGAGTTGGCGGCCGAGAGAGTTTTTGGGCAGCATTCCCTTTACTGCCTGTTCAATAATTCGCTCTGGCAGACGCGCTTGCAATTTAGCAAAGGTTTCTGTTTTCATTCCGCCAGGACGACCTGAATGACGCCTGTAAAGTTTCTGACTACGTTTTTTGCCCGTGACAGCGATTTTTTCCGCATTGACAACGATGACGAAGTCACCCGTATCCATGTGGGGAGTAAAAGTGGGTTTGTTTTTCCCCCGGAGAATCATGGCAATCTCAGTTGCTAACCGTCCTAGACGTTGGTCTGTAGCATCTATGAGGTACCACTTGGGTTCCAGGGAAGCCTGAGGGGGGAGGTAAGTTTTTTCCATCGGTCTATTTTCTATTGAAGGTTAACAGTTGGGTTGAAGGTTGAACTTTAACGTTTTCCCAGGAAGGCTCTCGCCACCGGAAATCTTTGTCATGGAGCAACCTTCAATTCCTCAATTGAGGCAGTATTCGGCTGGGGTAAAGGTGGGTAAGACAAACTTGGGCTGTGCATCAAACCAAACTGCTGGGGGAAAAGGTGAGTCTGGGTAGCCGACGCGCAATAAACACAGCCCCTTTGCCGGAGCCGAGTATTTCACTTTTTCCCGTCGCTGGTTAACCCAAAGTTCTGTAAATTCTTTTGGGTCTATATCCCCCTTGCCTACTTTTATCAGCATTCCCACCAAGAGCCGCACCATGCCATACAAAAATCCGTTAGCCTGAATCTCTATATGAATAAACGGCCCATTCCGGTAACATTCTGCCGCTTGGACATCTACCCAGGAATGCGATCGCCCTGAATTCGCCCGGTGAAATGCCGCTAGGTGGTGCCTACCGATCAGGGGGTTTAAAGCAGACTGAATCAATGATTCATTCAGGGGCGCATAATAATAATGCCAACTAAAGGGTCGCACGAACAAGTTAGGGCGGGCATCAGTATAGAGGGTATATCGATAGCGACGCCAGCTAGCACTAAAACGAGCGTGCCAATTGGGGGGCACCGATGCAGACGCCCGAATTAAGATGTCCT
>JBFLZA010000143.1:0-15136 GCA_040756535.1 Cyanobacteriota bacterium | reverse complement strand
ATTCCTGCTGGACGGTGTTGGGGATAAGTGCGATCGCTTTTTCCACGTCAGTCAACAGAGAGGCAATTTGCCGCTTGACGAATTCAATTTCCTGACTGTTTTGGGTCGTTTCCAAGCAATGGAAGCCGACTTTCAAGGCAGTGATGCAAATGCGATCGCGTTCTTCTTCGGGTATTTGTTGCAGGTAGCTTGCCGCATCTTTTCCAGGTATTTCTAGGTTGTGAATGAAAATGCGATCGTCTGCGATTTGGATTTTCTTGATGTTAGAGAGGGAGGTTTTACCGTTTCCGTTGGTTGAAACCATAGTTGGGTTTGTTGTTTCTTAGTGTTAGTTGAAATGAGATAGTTGAAATTGCAGAAAGACGAGAAAGCAAGCCTATTTGCGAACGCGGCGTTTAGTTTCTTCGTGCCAATAAGCGGTTAAAAGCTGGAATTCCGGCAGTTGATTTTGACAAACTACGCGAAGACCTCTGAGAGTATCGGTAAACCGAAAGTAAGGAGTTTGCCTCAAAATTCGGTCAGTCAGCGTATAAATGACTGCGCCTTTGTAGTGGTGCTTGCGCCCATACATCAGAGCAACTTGAATCATGGTGTTGTTAATTGCTCGTTGCTGCTGGCGGCGTTGGACATGATTGCAGTCTTTATGTTTAGATGCAATTTTCAGATTGCCGATTTTGTTTTTATTAGTATCACTCTCGATCATCAATCTGAGCTGTTTTTTTGTGTTCATTGCTAAGTAAGGATTCAACTAGCGAAGCTGAGGACTTGTAATCGTTGAAATTTTTGCCGTTGCTTCATTGCCTGAATTAATCCTAAAAAGCTATTCAAAATACTTGGTCTAATGAAAGTAGAAAAAAGATATAGAAAAAGGTATACAAAAAGTTTCGTTGACCTCAGACACATGAAAAATGAGCTAGTTTAGCTAGAAGGAATCAAGGGAACGTCTATGCAATGGGATGCTTTTTTAGAACAAATAGCGGTTCACCATTGTTTATCTGTGGTGGAGCGCGAGGCTTTCCTGACAAGGTTTTCTGAGCAAAATCTTAAAAAGAGCGAAATTCAGGTAGCGATCACACTAAACACCAGCAAAGCCAACCTCAAAAAGCAACTGACTGAGGTTTATAAAAAGCTATCTCCGAGTTGCCCTGAGCTTGATTCCCAAACCAAAGGCAAGTTTGAGAGGTTACTGGCTTGGCTGCGAAAGGAACAAGCAAATCCGTCAATCTTCAACTCAGAACTAAAGCAGAGAGGTAGTGACTTGAGCTGGCGTGATATCGGCGGTGACTACCTGGAGACTCAGAATCAGCGATCGCTCAAAACGGCGGGTGCTGTTTCACTCAATCCCTTTGTTCCCTTGGCTGGCATAGTTGACAACCCGCAACAGTTTTTTAACAGGGAAGAGGAAATCGAAAGGATATTTGATGTTTTTAATAGCGGCGGCAGTGTAGCTTTGATAGGAGAAGAGGCTATTGGTAAATCCTCGCTGCTAAAAGCTATTTGCCGACAGGCGGAAAGCCGCCTCCATTCGCCCCGTAAGCCAGTTTATCTAGACCTAAATGGAATCTGCGATGAAGAAGATTTCTACAGTGCTTTGTGCCATGAGGTAGGTATTCCTGAAAGTAAGGGATATAGGCTGACTCGCGAATTGCGATCGCACCGACTGCTCTTGGCTCTAGATAATGTGGGGAAAATTACCTGCGAGGGTTTTTCTCGCCAAGTACGCGATCAACTGCGTGGTTTAGCTGAGGGAAGTGATGCCCCTCTGCGATTGCTTCTATCCACTACTCAACCCCTGGATAGCCTCTTTGAGGATAGTCAAGATGGAAACAAGACTTCTCCGCTTGCAGGTATTTGCCAAGAAGAGTACCTAGAAGCTTGGAACGAGACTACTACCCGTGCCTTCATTGCCGATCGTCTTGCGCTAACTGCTGTCCAATTTACTGAGGAGGAAATCTCCCAACTAGTGCAGGAAAGTTGCGGCTATCCACAGCGACTAATGCAACTGTGCTATCAAACTTATTCCCGATATCTAGAAGGTGTGCAATGAGCCAACGCGATCGCCGTCCTGTTCCCCGTTTAGACTTGGCTCCAAAGCTGAAACGCCCCCTTTCGTTGTGGAATCCACTGGACTACCTGCGGTTGTTGTACTGGGTCTTTTTCTTCCCCCAAGCTCTGAGATGGTATGTGGATGAGTTTGGTGGGGGATTTATTCATCTCAATGACATGACTTTAAAAAAGGGTTGGGAGTTACTACGCCAGAATCCTATGCAGCGTCAGTTACTTCTACAAGGATTTGTGTTGACACTTGTTACACACCTAGCCGTAGGTGCAATCTTTCAGGGATTTGGCTTTACCCTGGATTGGTCTGTTGCAGCATCGAGCGTGATGTTAGCTGTGGTGTCAGGCATAGCGTTAGCTGTGGTATCAGGCATAGCGTTAGCTGTGGCGTATAACGTAGTGTTAAGCGTAGCGTTGAACGTGGCGTGGATATTAGGTGCATCGATAGGTACAAGCTTGATCTTGACGTTTTTCTTATCAGGTCTTCTGGTGATTTACATGGGCTGGATCACTGAGGGAGGTGTGAAGGACGATGCGGCTATGGGTCTGGTGTATGGCTTAGAGTTGAGCATGGTATTGGGCGTGATGTTCAGCGTAATCGCAGGCGTAGCCGGAGGCTTTAGCAGCGCTTCAATGAAGTTGTTAGGTATAACTTGGGAGGCAGAGCGTGGCTTAGAAAGTATGATGTTGGGGGTGGTGAAGGGTATAGGGTTCGGCATTTGGATGAGCGTTTTCTGGTGCGTGCTATGGTGCGTGATAGTACTTCGTCCAGAAAATTGGTTTTTGGGTCTACCTCTGACCATAGTGCAATCTTGGAAACGACGATGGCTGCTCCCCCATGTAACTCCACTTCCTTTTCCAGTTCTCACTGCTCGATTGACAAATTGGCTGCGGCAAGATTGGGAGACTGGTGTATATAACGCTAATCAACTCTTAGCTTATACCCTTCAGTTCGTTCCCGTGATTCGCGCTGTGAACCAAGTTCTTGCCGAAACACCTCCGGAGCTAGTCATCCATCGCGCTGCTCAGTTAGCTGAAACTCCTTACGATTGGAATCTGGTGCATTTTGCCTCAGCTTCTCTATGGGAAGAGATCAAATCAAAGTCTACACCTATGCGTATCAAAGATGAGTTTTCTTTCTTCCCTAGTCTCCGGCAACAGTTAATTCAAGCTCCTTGGGTAACGGCGACTCGCTTAGACACTCCTGCCCGTGCTGCCACTGCGGGTTTCTGGCATCTGTATGTATGCGAGCTAGATAAGGCAGCAGAGGCTTTCGCTGCCGTGCATTCTCTTCCCTATGGAGAGGAAATGTTGGCTCTAGCTATGACACTGTCATGTTTTGAGGCTCGAATTCAAGGAGGTACTGACGATTGTCCTCTAATGCCAGCTCCGCCGCTCCTTCGCCCAACGACCTGGAAAGCTATTGCACGTCTGCATAAGGTAAATGGCGACATCCAAGTTGTTGAGCGTAGCGTATCTCGTTCTACACGATCCTTTGCACTCAACCGAGCATTAGGTGAGTTAACAGACCTCCTAAGCCGAAAAGAAGTTTACGCACTGCCTGAAGCGGAACGATGGTCTATAGTTTACATCGCTGACACTTGGCGAAAAGCTCTGCTGGAAATAGCTGGCGAGATTGGGGAAATTTCGATTACTGAGCCTGTACGCAATCCTTACGTTGTCGGCGATCCAGTTCAAGGCAACCTCTTTCTTGGCCGGGAGGACGTACTGAGTCAGCTCGAAGAACTTTGGGTCATGGGTCAACAGCTCCAATCTATAGTTCTGTATGGGCATCGGCGCATGGGCAAAACCTCCATCCTCAAAAACGCCGCTAATTGCTTAGGAGCATCGCTCAAGGTTGTCTATGTCAACCTCTTGAGCTTGGGAAACATTTCTCAGGGAGTGGGAGAGATGCTAATGGCGATTAGTGATGAGATTGCTATGACTGTAAACATTCCAGCACCAGATGACGCCGATCTCCTGAACCTACCCTACCGTACCTTTGAACGCTACTTAAAACAGGTCGATGCCCAGCTAGGTGACGAGGGACTGATCATTGCCCTAGATGAATTCGAGCAGCTCGAAGAATTTATTGCAGCCGGACAAATCCATCAAGACTGTATAAAGTTTTTACGGGGGTTGGTGCAAATGAGTTCTAAAGTAGCTTTTGTCTTTGCTGGGCTACATACTTTAGAGGAGATGACTGAAGATTACTTCCATCCCTTCTTTGCCAGCATCATCCCTATCCACGTTGGCTTCTTGACACCAGAATCTACCCACCAGCTCCTAGCTAATCCAACCGAGGAATTCCCCCTCGACTATACCCCCGAAGCCTTAGACCAAATTTATACTCTCACAGCAGGTCAGCCGTATTTGATTCAACTTGTAGGATTTCGCCTGGTTCGCCGCTACAATAACCAAGTCTTTGAGCAAAGACACCCTCGCGCTCCAGTTTTCACAGTAGAAGACGTAGACGCAGTCATTAACGACTCTGAGTTCTTTAAGCGAGGGCGCTACTACTTCACAGGTGTTTGGAGTCAGGCGGCACAAGGAGCTGAAGGGCAGCAGGCAATACTAAAGGCGATCGCTCCTCACCCAGAGGGACTAAGCATGGATGCCTTAGCTCAGGCTACGGGAATGGAGGAGGAAACTTTGCACAAAGCCTTAGAGACTCTGAAACGCCATGATGTTATTGAGGAGACTAAGGGGCGCTGGTACATCATTGTGGAACTATTTCGTCGTTGGGTTCTCGATTTGCAGCACACCTGATTACACCTTAAGCTATTTCCTTGATTCAAACAGGTAATAATTCAATGTACAGAGAGCGATAGCTGCGCTTCACACCTATCACTCTCATATTGCCGATTGTTACAAGATAAATATGAATAACATCCTTGAACAATACTACCGTGGCATAACACAAAAGCTACGTTCAGAAGTAGATTTAATAAATTCTCTTTTCCAACATCAGGGACTGAAAGGTGAGGGCAATGAAATTATATTGCGTGAACTTTTGAAAAATTTTATTCCTAAAAAATATAGTATTGGAACAGGTGTAGTTATTGATAGGAAAGGAAATCAGAGTCGTCAATGTGACATTATCATATACGACAATTTTTTATATCCTTCTTTCCTATCACTATCAACCGTACATCTGTTTCCAGTAGAAATTGTTTACGCAACAATTGAAGTTAAAACAACTCTTAATACTAAATCAGCCAAGGAAGCCTTAGAAAACATTGCTTCGGTGAGGAAGCTCGGTGTCATTTCAGACAAATGGTATCACCTGAGCGAAGGTGAGTCAGTAAGCATGATAGAGAGGACTCCCTCTCCACCAATCGGTTATGTTTTTGCCTACAGCTCTAAAACTCCTAAATTTGAGACATTCAAAAATTGGTTTATACCTCCCCCTGAGGCAAATTTCCTAGATTTTCCTTTTCTAGTAGGCTGTCTGGATCAAGGATTAGTAAGGTTTACAAGTTTAATACCACAGATAGGAGTTAAACCGGATGCTATGGCTTTCCCCTTAAGAATTAGTGGTAAAGTATGGGAAGTACATAAGCGATGTAAACATATCGATCATGAAGGATTATTTTACCCAGTGAAGCAAATAGAAGGAAAGTACTATGCTATTGACCAAAGTAACGTGTTACTGAATTTTATTTTTCAGCTAAATCAAATACTTATTAGTCAAAGGCTTAACCCATCGATTCAGTTTGCGGAACATTATTTCCCAGATAGTATGAAACAGTGCTTTTTGGTATAGAGCTTACAGGTTAGCTCCGCTTTACACACCCTCCCAATCAAATACCTCCAAAAGTGCGATCGCACTACACACAGACTATGCGATCGCGCTTTTATAGATGTAGGGGAGAAGCATTCGGGCGACAATTGAGCTGAGTAAACCTGAATTTCTGTATCCCAATGCTTCGCCCTCAAAGTGTAAAAACAAATCCTAATGTTTTTGTACAAATGTTAACGGCGATCACGGGACAAGGCGAAGCATTTGGATAGGTAAATGTCGGTTAAGTTTCCTAAGTTATCTCCCAAATGCTTCGCCCCTACAACCACGCTACACACAGACTATGTGATCGCACGTTTCTCTAAGGCTGATACAATTTTGCGATCGCGCTACACACAGAATATGCGATCGCATATCCTCATTCAGCAATTGCTTACTTGAGAGTTTGCAGATCAGCTACCCGATCTAAGATACAATCATAAATCCTTAAGGTTTTGCGTATGCCACCCCTAGCATCCGAGAAAGTACGCTGGACGACTGCCGACTTGGAGTTATTTCCCGATGATGGCAAGCGCTATGAAATCATCGATGGAGAGCTATTTGTGACCAGAGCGTCCCACTGGAGACATCAAAATGTTGCTGACAATGTTTGCGCGGAACTAAAAATTTGGTCAAGGCAGACGAGATTAGGAAATGCCGCCACCACTCCTGGTGTTATTTTCTCTGATGCTGATAATGTCATTCCCGATGTAGTTTGGGCGAGTAACGAACGTTTAGAAGAACTCCTCGATGAAGCAGGACATTTAACAGGTGTACCAGAGTTAGTGGTGGAAGTACTCTCTTTTGGGGGAGACCAAGAAAGGCGAGACCGTGAGTTAAAGTTAAAGCTGTACTCAGTACAGGGAGTGCGGGAATACTGGATTTGCGATAGCGAAGCGCTGCTGCGAAGCGTAGATCGGTAACAACGAAAGGTAGAAGTTTACCGACGAGAAAATGCAGTTTTGAAACTCGCTGCCACGTTTTTCAGTGAAGATAATTTAACTAGTCCTGTTTTGCCTGGATTTAGTTGTCCTGTAGAACGATTTTTTAGCTAATTTATACTAGCGATAATTTTTTAATAAATAATACTATGTCCGATTAAACACCCTTAGTATATGTAGGGACGGGTTTATGCAATAAGTTAGCTTTACATACCGATAATTCTCAATCAAAACCCGTCCTTCGAGTTGGTATTATTAGGATTAATCAGTCGGACATGATATAAGAGTACACAATCTCACTCTTCACTTTTTACCCCATTGAGTAGATTGAAACAATCGCCAAATCCAAGCTGAACGATTTGCCCTATCTGGACGAGTCAAAATTCCTTGTGATGGGCTAAACAGCAGTGCTAACAAAAATAAACTGAAGGTTACCAATACAATCGCCGGGCCAGAAGGAATGTTTAAGTAATAACTGGCATAAACTCCACTAATACTGGCAATCACTCCAAAAACCGCTCCCAATATCATGACCTGATGTAATTCTTTCACTAAAAGATAGGCAGTGATACCGGGGCCAACGAGTAAGGAAATTACCAAGACAACGCCAACCGTTTGCATACTGGTAACAATAGTAAGCGTGATTCCCGCCATTAGACCGTAGTGGAGAGCATGGACAGGAAAACCGAGAGCTTGAGCGCCTAGTTTATCAAACGTGTAAAAAAGCAATTCTTTGTAAAATATTTTAACTAATATCAAAAGGATTAGAGTAATAATAGCGGTACGTTGTACGTCAGTGATGGAAACGCCTAAAATATCCCCAAATAGCAAACTATCCAAATCTATTTTGCTTTTTAATAAGGTAATGAGAGTGATACCTACCGAAAAAAAGCTAGAAAAAGTCAGTGCCATTGCTGCATCAACTTTGACGCGAGATTGAGTACGAATCCAAGCAATGACAAACGTACTGAAAACGCCTGATATAAACGCTCCAAGTAAGATATCAAATCCCCTCCACAATGCGATCGCAAGTCCCGGTAAGACCGCATGAGCAATTACATCTCCCAGCAAAGCCATGCGCTGGACAATGAGATAAGTCCCCACCACTGGACAAAGAATACCCGTCAGAATGCCTACCGCGATCGCATTTCGGATAAATTCATATCCTAGCGGTTCTATTAACCCATTCAACATATCAATTTTGGATTTTATCTTTTATCTATTTTGTATTGTGAAACTTAAATTTTCCTAACTCCTAACCCCTAACAAAAATACGCGGTTTCCAAATGCTCGTTAAGCAGATGTGAATCTAATCCCGCACCATACGCACGTTGAATATTTTCTAAAATCATTACCTCTTGAGGGTAACCCTGAGCAATCAACTCTTGATTCAATAACAGCAATTGGTCATAGTTCATTAATGCTGCTCCCCACTCATGAGAGCTAACCAATAAAATTTTGCCTTCTGCCTTAAGTTCAGTAAACACCTGAAACAGAATCGCCTCTGTCTTTTTGTCAATTCCGGCAAGAGGTTCATCAAATAAGAATAGTTCTGCCTGCTGCGCGATCGCACGCGCCAAAAACACCCGTTGCTGCTGTCCCCCCGAAAGTTCTCCAATCTGTCGCTGGCGTAACTCCCACATCCCCACCCGCCGCAGCGCCTCACCGACAATTTCTTGAGATTGACGCGAAGGGGAACGAAACCATCCCGTATGTGCAGTACGTGCCATCATCACCACTGTCCACACCGTTGCTGGATAATCCCAATCAATTTGCGATCGCTGCGGCACATAAGCACAAGAACGCAACTGCTGTTTCAGCGCCTTGCCATTAAACTTCACCACGCCGCTAATGGTAGGAACTAACCCCAGCATTGCTTTAATCATTGTGCTTTTGCCAGCACCATTGGGCCCAATTAAACCAACAAGTTGTCCCGGTGATAGGCGAAAGCTGACGTTCGATAGAGCGAGAATTCCTCGGTAGTTGACAGCTAAATCTTGAACTTCTAACATTAACAGCGGACGTGAGAATAATTATCATTATATTAACTTGTCTAAGAGCTAGTCATGTTAAAAAGTTTGTCTGTTACAACTCGCTCTATAGGAAGTGCTGCTGTTTTAGCGCTTGCGATCGCATTTGCTGGTTGTACATCCGAGCAACAAGCAACTAATTCATCCCCCAACACGACATCTTCCCCCTCACCCACCTCAGCAACCGAGGAAAAACCTAACGTTGTCGCAATTAACAGCGTCCTGTGTGATATTACAGAAAAAATCGCCCAAGATACCGTTGACCTCACTTGCTTGATTCCGGCGGGTACAGACCCCCACGCCTATCAAGTAAAGCCGAGCGATCGCAAAGCCATCGAACAAGCCAACTTAATTCTTTACAATGGCTACGGTTTTGAATCCGACTTGATTAAGTTAATTGAAGCCAGCAAGAATTCTGCCTCCAAAGTCGCTGTTGGTGAGATTGCTGTTCCTAAAGCGCTCAAGGCTGAAGAACAGGAACATGAGGGTGAGAAAAAAGCAAAAGCGGAGCATGAACATGGCGAATTCAACCCCCATGTTTGGCATGATGCAAACAACGGCATTCGCATTGTCGAGACACTTCGAGATAACCTGAAAAATGTATCTCCCAACAACGCGGCAACTTACACCAGCAATGCGGAAAAAATGACCCGCGAACTCACACAGCTCGATCGCTGGATTAAATCGCAAATTAACACAATTCCCGTTAATCAACGCAAGTTAGTCACAAACCACGAGGCAATGGGGTACTACGCCGACGCTTATGACATTCCCATCGAAGGTGCTTTACAAGGTATCAGTACAGATGAAAAACCGACAGCAGGACGGGTGAAAGAATTGGTTGATGAAATTAAGCAGACGGATGTACCCACCATATTTACTGAAACCACGGCTAACCCGAAGTTAATCGAAACCGTAGCGCGTGAGGCAAAGGTTAAAGTCTCAGACCAAGAATTATATGCCGATGGATTGGGGGAAAAGGGCACAAAAGCTGATACTTACGAAAAGATGCTCATTGCCAATACTCAAGCAATTGTCGAAGGATTGGGAGGTAACTACACCCCATTTCAGCCGAAATAAAGTATTGATAAAATCCTGAAGGTCTTGAACTGGGGTTGTAAGTGGTATGGATAAAGATTCTACCGTTGCTGGCTATGGTGTGGTGTTGGTGACGGCTTCATCCCAGCAAGAAGGGGAAGCGATCGCAAACGCTTTAGTTGAAGCTAAACTGGCAGCTTGCGTTGCCCTCACACCAATACATTCCATCTATACCTGGAAAGGCCAGGTGATGAAAGAGCAAGAGTGGCAGTTGTTAATCAAAACTGATTTAGCCAAATTTTCCCGATTAGAGCAAAAGATTCGAGAATTACATTCATACGAAGTCCCAGAAATTATCGCCCTACCCATTTTGGCGGGTTCACAAGCGTATTTGCAGTGGATTTCAGAAAATGTCCAGTAGAACTATTCTCTAACACGTCTTTACACCTTCTGATTCCTGAACCTTGCCAACTTATGTAGATACCGCGATTGGACATCACAGCATCTAAAGCAATGTAGAAATTTGTCCATCCTGTGGGAAACTTTTCAGAAGGATTCTCATTCTTAGGAGAAATCTTTCAGCGGTCAGGACTATTTCTTCGCTCAATCTCAAGTCTTGACCGATTGTTCGCACACAACTCACATTACCGAAACATGTCGTTAAAAGTACGCTGGCTTTTACCCGGCTTAATGGGTTTTTTTTTGCTGTCTTCTCCCGCTAAAGCCGGTAGCTTAGAATCTTGGAACTTCAATCCCAATCTCCGTCAGCTCGATTTAACGACGGATGAGAGAGTTCAACCTAAAGTCTTTGTGATGGGGAATCCCACCCGTTTGGTAATCGATTTACCAGGCATCATCCAGGGACGCTCCCAAACCCAGGCAAGGAAAGAGCCATTAATTCAATCAATTCGAGTAGGACAGTTTGATGCCCAAACGACTCGCATGGTCGTTGAATTAGTCCCTGGCTACACCATAGACCCGAAAAAAGTACAAGTTCGCCCAGAGTCCGCCACTCGTTGGACTGTCCAGTTACCCACTCCCGAACGAGTGACGGTTGATAACTCGCTTCCCACCAAACCGGGCCAACCCAGCAATCAACTAATCACCATTAACGTCCCACCCGCACCTCCCGTTAAATTGGCCGGGGTAGTTCCTCTAGGACAAGAATTGCCGGGACTTGAGTCTCAAATTAAAGCTTTGATGGCTCGGTATAGTTTCTTACAGACGGGAATGTTTTTCCTAGATTTGGATACAGGAGACTATGTAGACATCAGTGGCGATCGCGTCTTTCCGGCAGCAAGCACGATCAAATTACCCATCCTCATTGCCTTTTTCCAAGATTTAGACGCGGGGAAAGTTAGCCTTAATGAAACCCTCGTTATGCGGCGCAACCTGATGACTCGAGGTTCTGGGACGATGCAGTACCAAAAACCGGGAACTAAGTTTAGTGCCAGAGACACTGTCACTAAGATGATTACCATCAGCGACAACACCGCCACCAACATGATCATTGACCGTTTGGGGGGAATCGCCAAGCTTAATCAACGTTTCCGGAGTTGGGGACTCCAAGACACCGTCATCCGCAATATGCTGGGTGATTTCCAAGGAACCAATAAAACCAGTTCTAAAGATATGGTGCGGTTGCTGGCACTGCTAGAGAATGGAAAGCTGCTTTCCTCATCAAGTCAGGCACAAGCGTCAGAAATATTACGCAATACTAAGACTAAAACGCTACTCCCTGCCGGTCTTGGCCAAGGAGCTGTGATTTCTCACAAAACGGGAGATATTGGTTTTCTGATTGGGGATGCTGGTGTAATCACAATGCCCGATGGCAAACGTTACTTAGCAGGAATTTATGTCAGACGCCCTTATAACGACCTCAGGGGACGGGCGTTTATCCGTGAAGTTTCAGGACTGGTTTACAATTACCTGGATCAGAAGACTGCAGGCACTTCGCTTAATTCGTCAAGTCGCTGAGGCGATCGCATTTTTTATCGGTCAAGTGGTGTTGTTCAGGGAAAATATTAAAAGATAATCTAATCCCAGCCCATTCCTCAAGCAACTGTATGAAAGAGTTTCAATTGCAAGGAATCAACCATGTTGCCTTAGTCTGCAAAGATATGGCACGTACAGTGGACTTCTACACCAACACCCTTGGCCTTCCTTTAATCAAAACCATCGCACTACCGGACGGTGGACAGCACTTCTTTTTTGATATTGGCAATGGCGATGCTTTAGCGTTTTTCTGGTTTCCTCAAGCACCGGAAGCGGCTCCAGGCATTAGCTCTGTAAAACCTGACGCCTTTCAAACGGGTGATATCACTACAGCTCATGGTTCTTTGAACCATATTGCTTTTAAAGTCCCCTTAGAAAAACTTAAGGAATATCAAGAAAAACTTGTCGCCAAGGGAATACAGGTGACACCTGTTCTTCATCATGCTGATGTTCCCTCTGGGTATGTTCCCGAATCCGATGACACTACATTTATTTCCTCTTTTTATTTCTTCGACCCTGATGGCATCTTGCTAGAGTTTGCCGCGAATGTTCGTGAATTGGGCGATCCTAAGCGCGATCTTCAACATGTACCTGCTACAGCAACTCCCTAGAGATTGAAGGGCTATCTTGCTTGCGGCTGGTCTTTGTTTCGCAATGTTAATCAAAATCCCCCCACAAAAGTAAACTTACATTTCATTTGCTTGTTCTTTTAGGAAAGGGTAGGTAAATTAAGAGTAGAAGCTAAAAAGCTTCTCGGACAGATAACACAGCGCAGTCCACGCTAGAAAGTAAGAGGTAAAAAACGCTGTTTCATCTAACATCTGTCTCATCAAAAACAACAGCAGCACCCAACGAAAATATTGATATTTCCTAAGCTGGTTGAAAGGGAGCAAGGCGACTGATTTATTTTATTCAGTGCAACTCCGTGAAGGTTTACCAAAGGAAGGAAATCACTCAGTAGTTCAGGTTTGGGTGTTGTTGTTTTAAAGTTTGAAAATTAGAAACACACCAAAATATTGATAAGCGCTTCAAGAACACAACAGAAATATTCAAGTTAAATATCAGTCACCTAATTACAAACTGTGTCAGCTTCTAAGTTAAATCCTGTCTTACAGGACTTGGAGGCTTTTTTTCTGCGAGTAGCTCAGTCGGTAGCCAGAAGCACCTTGTACCTCGCTGCTTCTGGGAATGCTTCATACCGAGTTGCGTTCAAGCCTGGTAGATAGAGAGGACAAGGAAGACAAATAAAAGGAATTTTTCTCCCCAGCTTCCCCATCTCCCCCAGTTTCCTCAAAAAGGCGGTACTCAACCCCGATTTGGTATCACTTGGCTGGAGTACAGCAACCCTGTACGGGCACGTATGCCAAAGCTTCTACCGCGTACCTCGCTCAAACGAGAATTGCTATATACGAACGCAACTTCGTATCACTCCCTAGATCAACCAACTTCTTTACAACCTCTTCACTTCTTGGTGTTAATTTGTTCCTACCTCCTGAAGAATACTTGACGTTCCGATCCCAGGCTAGTTAAGCTAGCTAGCAACATTCTAAGTTTTGTCATCTACCTTTAGATATATTTTTGCAGCGGGTGATAGCTGTCTGACTTTTCCCGCTCAGTCCTGAAACCACCTTCGGGGCGCTGATTTTCCTCAAGTCTGATTCTCATTTACGTTGAGTTAATGAAAAAGGCTAACGGAGAATCAGTCTCATTCATGGTGGTTCGGGGAGCGATCGCACAAATTCCAAAGTTCAGTGGAAGAGTCAGATAGTTTGAGAACTCCCAGCGCAGAACATCATCTAAAGGAAGTTTTACCCACCATAGACTCCAATAGAAGAAGATGAATCGATTTAAGTCGTATTCAAGGCAATTTTGGCTGCTCGTAAAACCCTACTTTTTTTCAGAGGAAAAATGGGGTGCTAGGTGTCTATTTGCACTAGTAATGCTTTTGATGCTGAGCTTCAATGTGTTCAGTGTAGTTCAAAGCTATATTCTCCGAGATTTGATGACTGCAGTCACGGAAAAGCAAGCTGCAACTTTCTCGAAGAATGGGCTGATGTTATTGGGTGCATTTGCCTTATTCACACCAGCAATGACATTCTTTATATATAGCCAAAACTTGCTACAACTTCACTGGCGCAGGTGGTTGACTAATGATTTTTTGAAGAGATATTTCAGCAATCAGGCGTTTTACAAAATTAAGTTCAATGAAAAAATTGACAACCCTGATCAGCGTATAGCCGAAGACGTTAATACTTTTATTCGGCAAAATATCGATATTTCGGGACTCCTGCTTGTTAAGTAATTTTACGGCTGAGATTAATCGTTTGGGAACCTTTGAAGCGGTACTCTCCAAACACAAGGCAGCACCTCAGCTAGGAGTACCAACCATTAATATTCTGGAAGATGACTTTCTAGCCCTCCAACGCGTTACATTGGAGACGCCTCAGTATGAACGAACCCTAGTTAAAGAGCTATCATTTCAGGTGCCTCACGGTGAAGGAGTCCTGGTGGTGGGCCCCTCTGGCGCTGGCAAGAGTTCGTTAATGCGAGCGATCGCAGGATTGTGGAATGCGGGTACGGGTTGCGTTATCCGCCCCAAATCAGAGGAAATGCTGTTTTTGCCCCAACGTCCTTACATGCTTCTAGGGAATCTACGCAGCCAGTTGTTGTATCCCAATAGCAGCAGTGAAGTAACTGACAAACAACTGCAAGAGGCACTCGAACAAGTCAATCTTGCCCATTTGCCCCAACGAGTGGGTGGGTTTGATGTGGAGTTGGAATGGGCTGATATTTTGTCTCTAGGAGAACAACAGCGGTTAGCCTTTGCAAGATTGCTGCTCACTAAACCTCGCTATGCCATTTTGGATGAATCGACCAGTGCTTTAGATGTGGGTAACGAGAAACGTCTCTATCAGTTACTCAAAGAGACAGGAACTACTTTTATTAGTGTCGGTCACCGCCCCACTTTGGTACACTATCACGAGCATGTCTTACACTTAGTTGGCAATGGGAGTTGGCAGCTCATGCCGGCCCCAGAGTATATCCCTTATAGCCTTGAGGTTGCCTGAACAGAAGCGATCGGCACAGCATAACTAAAAGGAATGAACTACCCAGCCCTACTTTGTTGAGGACTGGGTTTTTGCATCCGCAGCGCATAGAGCCAGATTTGAGAATGGGGTCTTATATCGTGTCCGGTTGAATACCCATAGTTAGGACGGACGCACAGACACGGAGAAGTTTTTATGATGGGTATTAGACGGACTTGATCTTACGCCCTGCTCAAGCGGCAATGC
>JBFLZA010000142.1:0-15192 GCA_040756535.1 Cyanobacteriota bacterium | reverse complement strand
CTGGGTTGGGCTTTCAGCCGTGGTCGTTGCCTTGGAATCAAAGAAACGGTTTAGGCTCAACGCACTAAGGGTGGATGGATTCTTGAAAATGTAGACCAGAGTAGCGCTAGACAACAGCAATAGTAATAATGAACCGACCCCTAATGGAGTCAGAAATCGCTCTGCAAAACGCTTTTTAGGCGCAGGTTCTTTTGTTTCTTCTGCTAGGCTACGCAGCAGTTGTTCGGATGATTCCAGGTAATCCTCCGGTTGATCTTGAGTCGCTGCGAAAGGAACCAAACCCCCTTCGTGTTCTGTAGATTGCTCAAAAGAAGTTAGTTGCTGGCTATCTGCTAAATTTTCAGCTTCCGTGTTCACTCCTGAAGGAGCAACTAAAGACGATGGGGTTTGAGCCGTAGCTAATGAGGGCGGTTGTTGCTGACCTGTTTGAGCAAGGGGCTCATCATTAGTCTCTTGAGCAGATGTAGCCGTTGGTGCCGATTTCATCATGAACAGAGGAAATGAAATCTGAGGAGCTGTACTCATTCCTAAGGCTGGCTGTGTCTTCGTTTTCTTTCCTCCCTTATCGACAGCAATCAAGTCAAGGGGTTTACGGATTTGGTTACGACCCAAACCACGCGGGGACATCACCGGATGCCCTGTACGTTGGCGTCGGTAGCGGGCTAATTCATCTTCTAGCTGTACATCAAGACTACCCAACGCTGCCTGCAACATCGCATTGATTGACAGGTTGGATGGGGTGGAAGCCGAGGACTCAAGGGAGGTGTTGTGAATCATGAGGGGAGCTTGGGAATGAGGTTTTCAGTTCAAAATCTTTTAATAAGCGTTTTAAATGTGACTCTCGCTGTCAGTTTATTACAATCTTTCGAGTTTTGAGGGACTAGAGCCAGAATAGAATTGGCAGCAGCGAGTTCTCTTGTACTCTTGTTTCAGGTTAGAGGCGTCACATTTTTAGACTTGCTCCTAAAGATCGGACTGTTAGGTTGGGATAAAGTAGGGCACATGCTGAAATCTTTAGATCATATATTAGGTGCGTTGGAAAATCAGCCGTTGTGGCAGGGACAAGAGCAGTTTCAACGCTTACTCAAATATTGGAGTGAGGTCGTTGGCACCCAACTGGCTCGCTATACACGACCGTATGCCATCTCTAGAGATGTTCTATATGTTGCCACAGCCGGCTCGGTTTGGACTCAAGAGCTGACATTTAAGCGCCGTCTGATCTTAAAAAAGCTCAATGCTCAGTTGTCTACTCCACTAGTTGACCTTCGCTTTTCTACTCAAGAGTGGCAAAAAAATTCAGCAACAGCCAATTCGGAGTCAAAGAAAATCGCTGTGCCGTGGCAAGAGCATCCTAGTTATGTTGTTGATGCAGCATTGGAGATACCTACAGAGCAACCCGCCAATCACCCAGATCCTAAGTCCGTTTTTCAACGATGGTCTGAAATGATGCAGGCGCGATCGCTTTCTTTGCCACTCTGCCCCCAGTGTCAGTGTCCGACGCCACCAGGAGAACTCCAGCGCTGGACTGTTTGTGGTCTTTGCGCTGCCAAACAGTGGCAAGGCTAGTGCAAGAAGGCAGAAGGCAGAAGGCAGAAGGCAGAAGGCAGAAGGCAGAAGGCAGAAGGCAGAAGGCAGAAGGCAGAAGGCAGAAGGGAAGAAAGCTTGTACAGTAAGCTTTTTAACCTTTTTGGACTGGTGGGTTATTTTCGCCGCGCTGCACTAGTTAAGAGCGCGTTGCCCCATTCATCCCAATAGTTCGCTTTGTTGATACACCAGTACTCAGCCCGCGTGAAATAGAGCAGCAGTAGCTGGTGCGATCGCCCTTTGGTCGCTGCCGTAAGTCAAGCAGCACCTTTCCTCCTTCCTCGTTCCTCCTTCCCCCGCGCCACAGGCACTTCACTGCTGACCAATTTCTAGGAAAACTTCGAGGGCTTGGAGAACGGTTTTATTCAGTGTTATTTGCACCCGAAGCAAGTGACGAGGGTCACAGTTACCGAGTCGAAGAATTGCTAATTCCTGCAAGATTGTCACTGAAACACAGGTAAGGGTCGTTCTTACCCCCTAAATTTTAGTATCTTAAAATACACATTTTTTAAAGTTTTGCTTGATCCCCATCGGTTTTAAGAAAAATCAAGGGCTTTTTCTCAAGTTGTCTCTCAATTGTTTATTTTCTTTAAGTAAACGTTTCTCTCTATAACGAGATTCTGAAGAAAACATAAAGGCTTCTTCGTTTATCAGGTTTCTCTAACCCCCACTAGCTCAGGGATTTCTTAGCTTAATAGCCTAAATGGGGAATAGGAAAATCAAATTGAAGAGAAAAAAACTCATTTCAAAAAATTCCAATGAAAACTTTGAACTTTCCTACCTCTGCTTGTCGGTATTGCCGCTATTACCAAGTCGAAGGACGACGTGGAGGCATGTGCCAACAACTGAGTGTTCCTGTAAGAGGTGGATGGAAAGCTTGTTCATTAGCTCTACCAGCTTTTGCAGCGTCTTGGAAGAATCTGGAAGCGATTTGGGAGAAAGACGCCACAGGGATCAAAGGAGCACTCGCTGTCAATTGTTCACTAACCTCCTCCGATAACGACCTCAATGAAGAAGAAAACTTTTCTACCTCTGCTGCGTCGGATACTGCTGACGTAGTTCTTTTATAAACTTTTTTTAAAGCTTGGCTAGAGCCGTCACTCGACAAGTGCTGATAACTGATAGAGGAAATGAGGCAACTTAAAACCCCTTGATAAACCTTAGGTGAAATAGCAGTTCGCCATTTTTATGAGTTTCAGAGATGGGGAGACTTTTCTTAAGAAAAGACTAAAAAACTTAATGCATCTATATAGCCCAATCCCACATTATTTCTCATCCCTCTTCAGTTAGATATTGCCGTCTCACTTCAACACACGAAGTTCTGAGGGCTTCAGCCCTGTTTATACAATCCTCATGGGAAATCCCCCAGTTCCACTTTGTTGGACTGGGGGATGAAAGTATTAACGTTTGCGTAGCGGGACAAAGTCCGGACGGCAACTGGCTGTTTGTTAACCCCTACGAGGAAGTAGAGGTTTTTCTGGTGAATCGGCAGCGAATGAATACTCTATAGTGCAGGACGGCGAAAGTTTCCTACCCACTTCAGAGAATCGAGTAAAAGCTTACTCCCCCGCTCCCCAGCTCCCTAGCTCCCCAGCTCCCCAGCTCCCTCACTGACAACTGATGGGTAATTTCTGCGACGTTGCACTAGGGTAACCAGGGATATTGACGAAAATTAGGCGATCGCTTTTCTAAGAAAGCTTGCTTCCCCTCTGCCCCTTCCTCAGTCATGTAGTAGAGCAAAGTGGCATTCCCAGCGAGTTCTTGTAAACCAGCTTGGCCGTCGCAGTCAGCATTAAAAGCAGCTTTCAAACAACGGATAGCGATCGGGCTATGAGCTAAAATTTCGTTTGCCCACTGAACGCCCTCTGCTTCCAATTGCTCCACAGGCACAACACAGTTAACCAAACCCATATCTAGCGCTTGTTGTGCCGTGTACTGGCGGCAGAGGAACCAAATTTCTCGTGCTTTTTTTTGACCTACAACTCTGGCCAGATAGCTAGCCCCAAACCCGCCATCAAAGCTACCCACTTTGGGCCCCGTTTGACCAAAGATAGCGTTGTCAGCGGCAATAGTTAGGTCACAAATTAGGTGCAGGACATGACCGCCACCGATCGCATATCCTGCAACCAGGGCAATCACAACTTTGGGCATGGAGCGAATCAGGCGTTGTAAATCCAGTACATTTAAGCGGGGAACGCCATCATCTCCCACATACCCAGCCTTACCACGCACACTTTGGTCACCTCCCGAACAGAAGGCATATTTCCCATCCGTATGCGGCCCAGCACCAGTGAAGAGGACAACGCCAATACTCGCATCTTCACGGGCATCACAGAAGGCGTCATAAAGTTCAAAGACGGTTTTAGGTCGAAAGGCATTACGCTTGTGGGGACGATTGATGGTGATTTTGGCAATACCGTCGGTTTTGTGATAAAGGATGTCTTCGTAGGTTTTTGCGGTTTGCCAGTCGATTTGCATGGTGTGTTTCTACCCTTTATTCGGAATACTCCAAGTATTGGTTCCGTTTACTTTAAACATTGAAAACCATTTGGAGTATCTTTCAGTAGTGCAACATAGCCCAAATCAGTGACGGAGACCATCATGTTGGGACTTCTTCTGGCGTCGGGAAACCATGCTGCTGTCTGCCGATACTGCCATCAAATGTCTTGGACGTTTTGAACAGTTCAAAGCGACCATCTGAGGCATAAGGGCGAACGCGATCGCGCAGTGCTTGTATTTGCTGTTCTGAAAGCGGCTCAAACCCACGGGCAATTCCGAGGTTTTGGCGCAGCACTTCTAGAGAAGGAATGCCGCTAACAGTGGTTGCCACGGGTAAACTCATCGCATATCCGAGAGCTTCTCGCACGGCGAGAATACCTTTTTTAATCGCTTCGCCGTTGCCACTGAGACTTTTCATGCCAATGGGGGCAATACCACGTCGGTTAAGTTCCGGCAACACCCGCTGCTCAAAACTACTAAAGGTAGCGTCGAAACAGTTCAACGGTAACTGACAAGTGTCAAAGGGGTAGTTAGAGGAGAGCATTTGCAGGTGAATATCTGGGTCTTTATGACCTGTAAAGCCAACAAACCGGACTTTACCCTGCTGTTTTGCCTTTTCTATCGCTTCAATTGCCCCATTGGGACGGAAAATTAGCTCTGGATCGTTGTAATAAATCACTTCATGAATCTGCCACAGATCCAGATAATCCGTCTTGAGTCGCCGCAAAGACTCTTCGAGTTGCTGCATCGCCACCTGTGCGTCGCGTCCGTGGGTGCAAACTTTCGTCATCAAAAAAACTTTGTCTCTGCGCCCTTGCAACGCCTTACCCATCCACTCTTCGCTGCGTCCCTGGTGGTACTCCCAGGCGTTGTCCATAAAATTGATTCCCGCATCGATCGCTTCATGGACAATGCGCGTGGCGGTTTCCAAGTCCGGTGCCTTACCTAAATCGTAGCCCCCCAGTCCAATTGCCGAAACGTCCACGCCAGTGCGTCCGAGTGGACGGCGCGGAATTTCTCCGGTGCTGGTAGCGGCACTCGTGTTAGGTGCTTGTGCAAGCCGCATCGTTTCTGAAGGCGGCATTTTCTTTATCTGTGCTGCCTCAACTGATTCAAAAGCCTGTTGCAAGATTAAGTCAGACAACGCTACTCCAGCGCCGATGATGCCGAATTGTTTGAGGAACTGCCTCCGCTTCCGATTTAGAGGTGAGCGATTGTTTTCAGTTTTGTCGCCGGATGTATCTGCCATTAACTTTTCCTATAAGTGCCATGCCCTCTCTTTGAGTTAAGGTTTTTGACTACTAGATGTCACCTGCCTATAGATGGGTGACACTAGCGCAATAGTCCACCTGTTCCCACTTTCTGGCTCAGCTAACTGATAGGCTGAAGAAATTAATCAAATTCTGATGGTTGGAGTCTTCCTTGTTTTTCAGCGTTGTCATTCCCACTTACAATCGCAAACCCATTCTGGAGAAATGCCTGAGAGCGTTAGAACGCCAGCAACTCAGGGATGATAGCGTCATCACTGACTATGAAGTTGTTTTGGTCGATGATGGCTCAACCGATGGCACGTTGGAGTGGTTAGAGTCCTACAAAAGCGAATTTCCCCATGTGCGATCGCACGCTCAAAACCATAGGGGGCCGGCAGCAGCACGAAATCTCGGTGTTGAACAAGCTAAGGGTGACACAATCATCTTTATTGATAGCGATTTAGTCGTCACCGAGCATTTCCTTCAAGCTCATGCCGATGCTTTGGTTGAGGGCCAGCAAAAACTGGGGAGCGATCGCCTTTTCACCTATGGTTGGGTCATCAATACCTGCAACTTTGACAATCCCACTTCAGAGCCTTACAAAATAACGGATTTTTCAGCAGCCTATTTTGCTACAGGGAATGTTGCGATCGCACGGAAATGGCTAGAAGAAGCCGGACTCTTCGACACGCGATTCCAACTCTACGGTTGGGAAGACTTAGAACTCGGCGTCCGTCTCAAACAACTCGGCTTAAAACTGATTAAATGTCCAGCCGCCGTAGGCTATCACTGGCACCCACCCTTTGCCTTAGACCAAATTTCTAACTTAATTGAAAAAGAAATCCAAAGAGGTCGTATGGGTGTTCTATTCCATCAAAAGCACCCCACCTGGGATGTGCGAATGATGATTCAAATGACCCCATTGCATCGCCTACTCTGGGGCATCCTTTCTCTGGGTGGACGCCTCAACGAGCGCACGATTGCTCCTGTTTTACAATGGCTGATTGACCAAGGTAAGCCCCAACTCGCTCTAGAAGTTGCCCGAATTTTCCTCAACTGGTACAACGTCCAAGGCGTTTATGCTGCCTACGCTGAAGCCAAGCAGAAAATTTAATCACTAATGGGAATCTCAATACAGAACTTTGTTCCCTGGTCTGGTTTTGACGAGCATTGAAAGGAACCTCCATGCTTGTGCACAATTTGGTGACTGATTGAAAGCCCCAACCCTGTACCCTGTCCCACTGGCTTGGTCGTAAAAAATGGATCGAATATTCGTTCCTTAATAGCTTCAGGAAAACCCGAACCATTATCATCAATGCAAATCCTGACCCTACCTATTCTTGGTTGATCTACAGGTGGGGTTTCCTCGTCCGTACTACTGACCACCTCAGTGCGAATGGTGATAGAAGGGGTTGTTGGTTGTTCGTTGTCCGTTGTTGACCACTGGCTACTCTCAAGGGCATCAATGGAGTTGCTCAAGATGTTCATAAAAACTTGGTTCAATTGCCCAGCAAAGCACCGCACTGGCGGAATGTTGCCATACTCTTTAATCACCTTAATCTCAGGTCGATCGGCTGTGGCTTTCAATCGATGCTGCAAGAGCAATAGCGTACTGTCGATACCTTCGTGAATATCTACAGATTTTTTCTCAGCTTGATCCAACCGGGAGAAGTTCCGCAATAAAAGAACGATTTGATGGATACGCTCAGTACCCACTTTCATAGAAGCCAGAACTTTGGGCAAATCTTCAGCAACAAAATCCACATCGATTTCTTCAGCATGACGCTGGATATCGGGAATTGGATTGGGGTAATGCTGTTGGTAAAGGAATAGAAGTTCGAGTAAGTCCTCAGTGTAATGACTGATATGAGGAAGGTTGCCGTGGATAAAGTTGATGGGATTGTTGATTTCATGAGCGACACCAGCAACCAGTTGCCCTAAACTAGACATCTTTTCGGTTTGAATCAGTTGGGACTGAGTGTGCCGCAACTGCTGTAGAGTTTGGCGTAGCCGCTCATTACTGCGACGCAGTGCTTCCTCTACTCGTTTACGCTTGGTGATAGTGCGTTCTAACTTAGTTACATTCATTCGTAGCTCCATCTGAGAGATGACTTGGCGGCCCAAAGCACGCAGAGCCTTCATCTGTTCTGGACTAAGGTTTCTGGGAATCTGGTCAATCACACATAGAGTACCCAGGGCAAAGCCATCAGGCGTTACCAAAGGAGAGCCAGCATAAAACCGAATATTGGGGTCAGCAGTGACTAGGGGGTTGGTGGCAAACCGTTCATCTTCTAGCGCATTGGGTACCACCAACAATTCATCGGGTTGCAAAATGGCATGAGCGCAGAACGCTTGTTCTCTGGGAGTTTCTGTTGCGTCTATACCGACTTTTGACTTAAACCACTGCCGATGAGCATCGATTAAGCTGATTAAGGCGATGGGAGTACCGCAAATATGAGCAGCCAAAGCAGTCAAGTCGTCAAATCCGATTTCTGGAGATGTATCGAGAACTTTATAGCGATCGAGTGCCTTTAGCCTAGCTTTTTCGTCCTCAGGCAGTGGTGCTGCATTGGCTCCCTGTGCCACTCTGTGGTGAGAGGCAGTCGGGAAGATCGAGCCTGTAGTTGGCTCCACTCTAGGTTCATCAGTTGTAGGTTCTGACTGCCGATGACGCCGCCTTAACGAACCCTGCCCTTTTTTGAGCCAGCCAGCGTTAAAGGCTTGCAACCACAGGAGAAACCCCACTGCTTTTTGGAAAATTTGCTTGAGCAGGAAAAAAATATGAGGCATATCAGGCGATTATGTCTTGTACCGAGTTAAACGAAGTTGTAGAGACGATATTAGTCAACGATAAAGTTAAGGCTGGTCTAAATTGTGTTACCTTAAGAGGGTTGTCTAAATTCTGCACATTCAGGGTTTCGGGTGTTTCCGGTTTTTGAAAAGGAAATCCGCCTGGATGGAAGATAAACCCGAATCAGGAGTTCAAAATCAATGCCAGTCGTATCTTTAGCTGAAATGCTAGAGTCAGGGGTTCACTTTGGTCATCAGACCCGTCGGTGGAATCCCAGGATGGAACCATATATCTATACCTCTCGTAATGGGGTTCATATCATTGACTTGGTGCAAACCGCCCAGTTGATGGAAGACGCCTACAGCTTCATGCGTACAGCTTCAGAGCAGGGCAAGAGGTTTCTCTTTGTAGGCACAAAGCGCCAAGCAGCGGGGATTATTGCCCAAGAAGCAACACGTTGTGGAGCGTATTATGTCAACCAACGTTGGTTGGGCGGAATGCTCACCAACTGGGAGACCATTAAGACTCGCGTGGAACGCCTAAAGGAATTAGAGCGTCGCGAAGAAAGTGGGGCACTCGACTTGTTGCCGAAGAAAGAAGCTTCGGTTCTGCGTCGTGAATTGAGTAAGCTCCAGAAATACTTGGGTGGCATCAAGCTGATGCGGAAAGTCCCCGATGTCGTCTTGATTGTAGACCAACGGCGTGAGTACAACTCCATCCTTGAATGCCAAAAACTCGGTCTTACGGTTGTGTCAATGTTGGATACCAACTGTGACCCCGATTTGGTAGATATTCCGATTCCGTCCAATGACGATGCCATCCGGTCGATTAAGCTAATCATAGGTAAGTTGGCTGATGCGATCTACGAAGGACGTCATGGTCAACTCGAAGTCGAAGAAGAATACGAAGAGTATGAAGGCGCAATGGAAGACATTGACGAGGAAGAATTCGACGAAGAGGTTGATGTCGATGAGTCTGAGGGCGGCGAGGACAGCGAAGAGTAATTAACGTGTAAGCTAGGTTCATAGAGTAGGAACAAAGGCAAGATGGCGGAAATTTCAGCAAAACTCGTCAAAGAGCTGCGCGAAAAAACCGGCGCTGGCATGATGGATTGCAAAAAAGCTCTCGCAGAAAGCGACGGAGATGTTAGCAAAGCAGCAGAATGGCTGCGGCAAAAAGGCATTACTTCGGCAGAGAAAAAAGCCGGTCGTGTAGCCGCTGAAGGGCTTGTGAGCAGTTACATTGAGCCTGAAGGACGGGTAGGCGTACTGGTAGAAGTAAACTGCCAAACCGATTTTGTAGCGCGGAATGAAGCGTTCCAAGCCTTAGTGCAGAACATCGCCAGACAAGCGGCGGGTGCTCAAGATGTAGCGTCCCTGATGGCTCAGCCCTACATTGAAGACCAAAATATTACGGTCGAACAGGCGGTAAAGCAAGCGATTGCCCAGATTGGAGAAAACATTCAGGTGCGTCGCTTCCAGCGATATGGTTTAGATGAAGGCACCCAAGGGATTGTAGATAGCTATATCCATACGGGCGGTCGAGTTGGCGTGTTGGTAGAAGTCAACTGCAAAACGGATTCTGCTGCTAAGAGCGAAGAATTCAAAGCTTTAGCTCGGAATATCGCGATGCAAATTGCCGCTTGCCCTAACGTCGAGTACGTGAAGGTTGATGACATCCCCTCAGAGATTGCCCAAAAAGAAAAGGACATCGAAATGGGTCGGGATGATCTGTCCGGCAAACCAGACAACATCAAAGAGAAAATCGTTCAGGGGCGGATTGATAAGCGCCTCAAGGAAATGACTTTGATGGATCAACCGTATATCCGTGATCAAAGCATCTCAGTGGAAGAGTTGGTCAAGCAAAACAGTTCTCAATTGGGTGAAGATATCCAAGTACGTCGCTTTACTCGCTACGTTCTGGGTGAAGGGATTGAGAAGGAAGAATCTAACTTTGCTGAGGAAGTTGCTGCACAGATGGGTAGCAAATAACTAAGCTCAACATTAGTATTCTTCTCCACTACCCTAGTGCAGGGTAGAGGCAAAGGGACTAACTGGGCCACCCCCTAAATTAGGGGCGGTTGAAATACTGAATGTGGCAAAAAGAGTGAATCAGTTATTATACAGTTAATTATCGGACAGGTCAACTAAAGATGAAGCTGACCTGTCTTTGCTGTCAGCCGCTATTCTGGAATAGTCGAGTAAAGCTGTTTGCTCGTAGAGTCCAGTTGGCAGAGACTAGAGAAGCTATGGTCAGAGCAATAGAGAAAATTGAGCAGGATTTAGCAGCCTTAGAGGATGCGATCGCCCTTTTGCGGGCAGAATTTGATAAGGGTTACTCCCATTATTTGAAGTTATTAGGACAAGCCATGCGGCGACAGCTGATTCAGGTCAGCTATCAAGTTTGTACTCAAGGATATCCTGATGCATTTTTGAGTTTGTCTTTTAATGAGCGGCAAAAATTGCAGCAAGCGATACAACAGATGGGAAAGCAGGCTCAAGAAAAGTTGCTCTCATCCCTAGAACCCTCTGAAAATGAAACACAGACAGAAGCGTCTGACAGCGTTGAGCCAACGTTTGAGCAATTACCTGTCAGCAATGAGTACTCAGAGGAACAGACTCAACAGCAACTTCCCGAACTGGTGCCAACACCAGAAAGCTTAGAGGTTAAAGAAACAACCCAGATGAGTAAGACCCTGCCCACTCAATTAGATCAACTGCTACAGTGGCAGGAGAAGATAGAGGCAGCGATCGCAAAAACCCTTCAAACGCTCTCTCTCAATACTAATAGTCTGTTGCAACAAAGCGGAGTTATTCCCAATAAATTACCAGCTGCCGTCTTAGAAGCGGCTGCCAAAGCCGATGCAGCGACGGAGTCAGCAACGGTTGGAGCGCCCAATCTCTTAAACTTGTTGATGGAAACCGAAAGTGAGGATGATTCAGAAGACTCAACGCTGACACGTATTATGGCAATTAACCTACGATTGTCAGAAATTGAGTTTGCTGACCCCGCCTTAAGTGCTGCACGCAATCAACTTCGCAACCTTTCAGCCAAGACAAACACGCTCCAGCGGCAGTACCTCAAAAAGCAGCGAGAACGGGCTGTGGCACAAGCCGAAGCCGCATGGCGGTCAAGTTGGTATGAGGAGTAGGGGTTGAATTATGAATTATGAATTCATAGTTTTTTATTCTTGACTCCTGCTAACCTGTTAACCTTCAGCTTTAAAGAGGGGGGAGTTGTGGCGACAGAATCACCAGATTGGCTGCGATTGCAAAAAGCTCTGTCAGTCGAAGCGGAGAAGGGTTTTACTGACTTAGTGGGCAACCAATACCGCTTCAGTGAATTCTTGTGCCTCAGTTTCGGCAAAACGCCTGACGTTCTGGTAGCAACAGAACGTCGCCAGTGGCAGGAATTTGCCACCAAGTTTGCCTGTTATTCTCAAATGACGCCGGAACAGCGGCAACACCTAGTTGCAGATACCCGCCGCTTTCTCCATCAGCTACAGCAAGACATTCAACGCCGAAGCCCTGAAGGTGTAGCGGAGAATGATTCTCGAATCGCTACCGCTTCTCTATCCACGTCTCCTAAAGTCAAAACTCCTCGCACAACACCTTTAGTTCAGTCTCAAAGTCAGGCACAGGATAATCCCAGCTTTAATCTTGATCAACCCCTATCCAAAATAGAGGAAGTGGGGACTAGAAGAAGTGGTTATTTAGCACGTCTGGGGCTGTATACCGTTCGCGACCTCCTCTACTACTACCCTCGTGACCACATTGATTATGCTCGTCAGGTTAATATTCGCAACCTGGAAGCCGGTGAAACTGTAACGATTGTGGGAACGGTGAAGCGCTGTAACTGCTTTACGAGTCCTAAAAATAAGAAATTATCCATTTTCGAGCTGCTGCTACAGGATTCCACAGGACAGATTAAGCTCAATCGTTTTTTTGCTGGCACTCGTTACAGCAATCGCGGCTGGCAGGAGCAACAAAAGCGCCGATATCCGGCTGGAACGGTGGTAGCAGCGTCAGGATTGGTGAAGAAAAATAAGTATGGTGTGACCCTGGAAGAGCCGGAACTGGAAGTTTTAGACCACCCTGGCGGTAGTATTGAATCGATTAAAATTGGTCGAGTTGTGCCTGTATATCCGCTTACTGAGGGAGTACCGGCTGATTTGGTAAGACAGGCGGTCATTGCGGCAATTCCCTATGCGCCTCTACTTAAAGAACCACTTCCAGCCACTTTGCGGAGGCAGTATGGATTGATGGGGGTGAAAGATGCGATCGCAAATATCCATTTTCCCCCAGACAGTGATATCCTCGCGGCTGCTCGTCGCCGATTGGTGTTTGATGAGTTTTTCTACTTACAATTAGGATTTCTTCAGCGTCGGCAGGAGCTAAAGCGATCGCAAACAAGTGCTGTGCTTGCTCCCACAGGTCAACTGATTGACCGCTTTTATCAGTTACTTCCTTTTAAATTAACTAATGCTCAACAACGAGTAATTAACGACATCCTCAACGACTTACAATCCTCTACCCCGATGAATCGCTTAGTGCAAGGGGATGTTGGTTCGGGGAAAACCGTCGTTGCCGTTGTTGCTATCCTCGCTGCCATTCAATCCGGTTATCAAGCGGCACTGATGGCTCCTACAGAAGTATTAGCAGAACAACATTACCGCAAGCTTGTCGGCTGGTTCAACCTCCTGCATCTACCAGTGGAACTGCTGACCGGTTCTACGACGACTAAAAAACGCCGTCAAATTCATGCTCAGCTAGAAACGGGTGAATTACCGCTTTTGGTGGGTACTCATGCTCTGATTCAAGACCCCGTAAACTTCCAACGATTGGGTTTAGTTGTGATTGATGAGCAACATCGGTTTGGGGTGCAGCAACGGGCGCGTTTACAGCAGAAAGGACAGTCACCGCACGTCCTCACAATGACAGCAACGCCAATTCCTAGAACGCTAGCGCTGACGTTGCATGGAGATTTGGATGTGAGTCAGATTGATGAGTTGCCGCCGGGGCGTCAGAAAATTAATACTACAGTCCTTTCAGGGAAGGAACGCAACCACGCCTATGATTTGATTCGTCGGGAAATCGTGCAAGGGCGTCAAGCTTACCTGGTGTTGCCTTTAATTGAAGAATCAGAAAAGTTGGATGTGCGATCGGCAGTTGAGGAGCATCAACGACTCTCTGAAAGTATTTTCCCAGAATTTCAGGTCGGATTGCTGCACGGTCGCATGAATTCGGCCCAGAAAGATGAGGCGCTTAATGCGTTTCGGGATAACCAAACTCAAATTATTGTCTCTACTACAGTGATTGAAGTCGGCGTGGATGTCCCCAATGCTACGGTAATGATGATCGAGAATGCCGAGCGTTTTGGGTTATCTCAACTGCACCAGTTGCGGGGTCGTGTTGGTCGGGGTTCTCATCAATCTTACTGTCTTTTGATGAGTGGTTCTAAAACGGATACGGCGCGTCAGCGTTTGGGTGTTTTGGAACAGTCGCAGGATGGATTTTTTATCTCGGAAATGGATATGCGCTTCCGGGGGCCGGGGGAAGTGTTGGGTAAGCGTCAGTCGGGGTTGGCGGATTTTGCCTTAGCAAGTTTGGTGGAAGACCAGGAAGTGTTGAATTTGGCGCGAGATGCGGCTGAGAAGATGATTATTCAGGATGAGACAGTGGAGAGTTGGCCGTTGATGAAAGCTGAGTTGGAGTATCGATATTCTAAGCTGATGGGTGGGGCGATTTTGACGTGATATCGAATTCACGAGGATAAAATATTAGGTTTTTTTAACGCAGAGGGTCGCAGAGGTTTTCGCAAAGGAATGCAGAGTTTTTGGAGATGATTTTCAGGGGATTTCTAGGCAAGCGGAAACAATATGATTGACCACGATCGCTTATTTAAAGAATTACTCTCTACTTTCTTTGTTGAGTTTTTGGAGCTGTTTTTTCCACAGGTTATTGCTTATCTGGAACCCGGTTCTATCTCATTTGAAAATACAGAGGTATTTACTGATGTTACTGCTGGTGAGCAATATGAAGCTGATTTGGTGGTGAAAGCTAGATTCAGGGGTCAAGAATCCTGCTTTCTGATTCATGTAGAAAACCAGGCTTACCCTCAAGCGGAGTTTGGGCGACGGATGTTCCGTTATTTCGCTCGCTTGTCGGAGAAATTTGCAATACCTGTCTATCCAGTTGTCATCTTTTCTTATGATGCACCCGGAAGACCAGAGCCGAATATTTATCGAGTGGAATTTCCTGATAAGGTAGTTTTGGAGTTCAACTATGCAGTAATTCAGCTAAATCGGCTGAATTGGCGAGATTTCCTGCGGCAACAGAATCCGGTAGCTAGTGCGCTCATGGCTAAGATGAATATAGCGCCTGAAGACCGTCCCAGAGTGAAGTCTGTATGTCTGCGTTTGCTAGCTACGTTGCGGCTTGACCCAGCACGAATGCAGTTAATTTCTGGATTTATCGATACTTATTTGCGCTTGAGTGCTGAGGAGGAAGAGATTTTCAGGGCTGAGATTGCTAGGTTCATACCAGAGGAGCGTAAGGTAGTTATGCAAATTGTCACTAGCTGGATGGAGGAAGGGTTGCAACGAGGGTTAGAACAAGGGCTAGAACAAGGGCTAGAACAAGGAAGACGAGAAGGGGAGTTGGCAGTAATCCTGCGCTTACTCCCCCGGCGAATCGGTACGGTTGAGCCTGAGTTGCACGATCGCATTCGCCAGTTATCTCTAGCTCAGTTGGAAAATTTAGCTGAGGCGTTGTTAGATTTCTCGAATAAGGATGATTTAGTGGCTTGGTTAGAAGCTGTCTCTGATGAGTTGACTCAGGAAGAATGAGTGGTGATGAGAATAGTTTTTATAACAGTAGGGTTTCCTTCTCTTTTGTAGACAGTTCCATAACCGCACACCTTTAAGGCAAGATTTCCTACGAATAATTGGGCGATTAAGCTTTGCTCCATCATACTTTGCAGAAAGTGGCATGAGACTGGCTTTAATCAACCTTTTCTTTCGTTTAACTGGGAAGTAAGACAAGCTTTACCAGGGATTTTTTGATATGA
>JBFLZA010000141.1:0-15206 GCA_040756535.1 Cyanobacteriota bacterium | reverse complement strand
ACTCGAACAGCTAGTAACACTGGTACAACAACACAACTCCCAAACTGAGGAATGGCACCTAGCCTTAACTCAGCTAGTTGATGAAATCTTGCGATCGCGCAAAATTTGCCGTCCACTGGGAAGGCGACCATTATTTGGCGTTTATCAGGAAATGTATGAGAAAGTCCGACAGCAACTTTTGCAGGATATTGGTGAAAAACTTAACCAATATAATCCTAAACAGATGAGTGTGAGGACATGGGTGACAAGCCTACGAAACCAGGCTTTTAGAAAAATTTTGGAGGATGCTCAACTCAAAAAACTAGCGATAGAAGCCCAGCAACACTCACCTCATACTGAACTACGGCAGTATGCCTTAGGGGAATTAATTGAGGCAATTCGGTTATCAGGAAAGCTTTGTCGCCCCCATCGAGCTAGCTTTTCTCCTCAGTTTTATGACCTGCTTTATGATGAAGCCGTTAATAAAACTTTGACCTATGTCTGCCGCAATATTGATAAATATGACCCTGAACGAGGTGACAAAAAATTTATGAATTGGGTTAATTTTAGACTAGACCGGGTATTTATAGAGACTTGCCGTGAATTTAGAGATCCAAACATCAAGGACTTACCCTCACTTACAGACTTGGAGGAGATAGTACAACCAGAAGAATCTCTTTCCCTATTAGAAAAGGTTCGCGAATGTCTAGAAGAAGATGCTGAGAACATATTCAAGAAGGTGCATATTAGAAATCGACCTGATGCTAGTTTTCCAGCTATAGCCTTGGCAAGATTTTCTGGAAAAAGCTGGGAAGAGATTTCAGCAGAGTTTGGCATCCCGCTGCCAACCTTAAGTTGTTTCTTTCAACGTTGTTGCGAAAAGTTTCGCTCTAATTTTAGACAATGCTTATATAGCTAATGATTGTAGTTAGCTGTTAGCTCTAAATTGCTACTTTGCCCCGACAAAAATTTCCATGTAGCTAAAAAACTACGATTAGAGAATAAATGAATTAACCAAGAATAAAAGTGATGCAAGCATTAATCATAAAAGAAAAAATAGTTTTAAAATACGGAATCTCAAAGAGTTGCCGTAATTCAAAACACAGCGGTTTGTAATTTACTATGCGTACTAGTAATGAAGATTCAACAATTAATCATGTACCCTGAAATCGATCCTTGGACATTTACAGTTCCGCTAAGTCTGGAAGCTCATTCGCGAGCGGAACAATTTCGACGTTATCACTCTAATGACAAAGCCAAACAGGTTTATCTCAATACCCTGGCTGTGTATGCCGTGAATGTTTACCTCCAGTGCCAAGGCCTTGAGACAGACTTGGACCAGAGTACAAGTAATGACCCCGTCATGCAGCTCCTGATAGATACTGCTGATTTGGTGGTGAAAAATCGCGGGAAGCTGGAGTGTAGACCTGTGTTGCAAAATGCAGAATTTGTGACCATTCCGGCAGAGGTTTGGTCAGAACGGATTGGTTATGTAGCGGTGCAGTTAAATGAATCATTAAGAGAAGCAACATTGCTAGGATTTTTTGAAAAAGTGGCAAGGTCGGAATTACCTTTGAGTCAATTGCGATCGCTCCAGGAGTTACCAGGATACCTGAATAAAATCAAACCCATGGTTAACCTTAGCCAATGGTTTGAGGATATCTTTGAAGTAGGTTGGCAAGCTGTGGAAGCCCTTTTAGGTACCCAGCCCACAGAACTAGCATTTGGCTTTAGAGGTGCTCCGCAAGCTGATGTTAGGCGTTGCAAGCGGATTGAGTTAGCAACGCCAGAGCGAGCGGTGGCGCTGATTGTCTCGCTCACCGGAGAATCTGAACAAGATATTAATATTAGCGTGGAGGTGCAGCCCGCAAACGGGCAAACTTATCTGCCTTCCAATCTACAGCTAATAGTACTGAATGAGGATGGAGAAGCTGTCATGGATGTCCAGGCAGGAGGCGACAATAAGACGATTCAATTGGAGTTTTGCGGGGAATCAGAAGACTGTTTTAGTGTGAAGGTGGTTTTGGGTGATGTCAGCATGACAGAAAGTTTTATCATCTGATGGAGGCAGCAATAGCTGAGACTTGGCGATGGGGAAATTAGTTGTCCTCAAGCTGGATGGTGATTTTAAGCAGGGCTTTCGGGCGATGCTGGAGATTGGCTCAGAAGGTGAGCGCCCTGAACTGGAGATTATCGGCATCTTGCCCCCTGCAACTGAACTGGCCCAACAGTATAGCGGCTGGCAATCAACCTATCGCAGTTTGGGAAGCGCTACCCGCGTCATTAAACCTGGAAAAGTTAGGATTGATGGTTCCCTCAAAACTCGGAAACAAGAGTGCCGTACCCAAGCCTTGGAGTTTCGCGATCGCTTAAATACCTGGCTCAGAGCTGAGTCCTTTCTCTCGATCCGAGAGAAGTGGCTAGAAAAAGTTAGCACATCTGAAGAGGTACGGGTGCTGATTCGTGCCGACAACCAGCAACTATGGCAACTCCCCTGGCACCAGTGGGATTTATTGGAGCGTTACAGCTTTGCGGAAGTTGGACTCAGTTGTCTGGAGTACGAACGGCCCCCAAGGGTAGAAACGCTCCCTGATCGAGACCAACTCAAAATCCTAGCGATTCTGGGCAATAGCGAAGGCATTAAGGTTGAAGAAGACCGACAACGGCTGGAGAATTTACCCAACGCAGCCACAACTTTTCTGGTGGAACCGCAACGCCAGGAGCTAAATGACCAACTTTGGGAGCAATCCTGGGATATTCTATTTTTCGCGGGTCATAGTCAAACAGAGGGTGACAAGGGCCGGATTTATCTCAACCAAACTGATAGCTTAACCCTTGATGAACTCAGGTATGCCCTTCAAAAAGCAGTTGAAGGCGGGTTGCAACTCGCTATTTTCAATTCTTGTGATGGATTGGGATTAGCGCGGGAGTTAGAACAGCTACACATCCCGCAACTGATTGTCATGCGGGAGCCAGTACCAGACCAAGTGGCACAGGAATTTTTGAAGTATTTTCTGTACAGCTTTGCCAGTGGTAAGCCTCTCTATCAGGCGGTGTTGGAAGCGCGGCAGAGGCTGCAAGGATTAGAAGATGAGTTTCCCTGTGCTAGCTGGTTACCAGTCATTTGTCAGAATCCAGTCGCTGTACCTTTGAGATGGCCAGAGTTGCCCCAAGCTGCAAAAGAAATTGAATCGGTGCAAGCATCTCTCCCCATCTTGCCTTTCTGGCGTCGCTTCCGAACAGTCTTGGTCACGAGTTGTGTTGTCACCAGCTTAGTAATGGGGGTGCGATCGCTAGGGCTACTGCAAAAATGGGAATTAGCAAGTTACGACCAGATCCTGCGCCAACGCCCTGCCGAACTCCCTGATTCTCGCCTTCTCATTGTTGGAGCAGACGAAGCAGATATCCGAAAATACAAGCATCCACTACCTGACGCCATTTTGGCACAGCTCATTGAAAAACTGGAGCAGCATCGACCTGTAGCGATCGGAGTAGATATCTTTCGCGACCAACCTGTACTACCCGGACATCAGTCACTGGTTGCTCAACTCCAGCAAAATCAACATCTGATTACCGTATGCACACTTGGCAGCAACCCAGAAAGCGCGATCGCACCTCCAGCCAACAGCCCAATTCAACAAGTAAGTTTTAATGACTTAGAAAATGACCAGCAAGACGATAGTGTTCGTCGTCATCTTCTATCTCGTAGCTCAAACCCCATATCTGGGCTTTCACCTTGCAAGACACCCTATTCCTTTAGTCTGCAACTCGCCTATCGCTACCTAGATGCAAAAGACATCTCAACAAAGACGACTCCAGAGAAAAACTGGCAGTTTGGGAGCGTTGTTGTTAAACGTTTAGAGCCTCGCACTGGAGGATACCAAAACTTAGATGCGCGGGGAAACCAGGTATTGATTAATTACCGCGCTACCCCTCAAATTGCTCAGCAAGTCACCTTTGATGAGGTCTTAACCGGAAAGTTGGAACCGGAGTGGGTGAAAGACAGAGTGGTTCTTATTGGTGTCACTGCTGCCAGTATTCAAGACTATCATGACACCCCTTACGGCAGAAGGCGAGGGCTGGAAGTACACGCACACTTAGTCAGTCAGATTCTCAGTGCCGTTTTAGATAGACGCCCTCTGATTTGGTGGCTACCTCAATGGGGTGATGCGTTGTGGGTATGGAGTTGGTCGCTGACAGGTGGAATGTTGGTTTATCTAGGGCGTTGGCGTAGTGTTGGCAAAGGCCAATTTCCACTCCGTCTGATTTTGCTGTTTAGTACCTCTGTTGCTGTTTTATATGGACTCTGCTGGGTTTTCTTACTCCAAGGGGGTTGGTTGCCTTTTGTTCCGGCAGCATTAGCTTTAGGGGCAACTGGTGGTGCGATCGCATTTCTTGAAAATCGTCAGTAGGCATAGCCAGAGAATTCAATTACGAATTACGCATTACGAATTACGAATTATTAACTATTTTCTTGCTTTCGTTGGATGCGATAACGCCTCTCTTTTAGAGAAAATACTTCTATACATACAGTTTTGGGTTATGCAAGTGTCTTTTTTCTCTGATTGAATGTTTACTTTCTTTAGAATTAATGTTATGTATTATAAATTTTACATAAAGTAAAAAGCTTTTTAGGGAGTAGTAGATAGAGAGATAGATGTTATTCATCTAATGCAGTATTTTAGTTTATAAAAGGATAAATTTATGAAGATTACCGACCTTCAGGAAGACAAATTAAAAATGAGAACGTCTAGGGCAAATAAGCTAAGCTGTAGGCGCACACCCCATTGTCAAAATTATCCATCGATTGGTGAAAATGATGAGCAACCAGGGTTTGAACAGTCAAAAGCCTGTGAAACTCCCCTGAAAAAAATCCATCTTCAAGTTAATACAGCTCTCAATGAGTTAGACCGGGTTTTGCAATGGTTCAATCAGTTAGAGCATTTACTCATTCCCCAAATGGTTTGGTGTCAGTGCCAACTTGTTCTAGCCGAAGGGTTTACTAACGCTGTTCGCCATGCTCACAAAAATTTACCTGTGGAAACTCCTATTGAACTCGAAGTAACGGTGTTTAATAAAAGATTAGAGATAAGAGTTTGGGATTATGGACAACCGTTTGATTTAGAGGCAAAACTGATTGAATCTGGAAAAATAGATCAAGAACAACTCGAACGAGAAGGAGGAAGAGGTCTGATCATCATGAAGCGATCGGCTGATCGGTTGAGTTATACCCGAAGCGTTGATGAGCGCAATTGTTTAGTATTTGTGAAACATTTTTTGCCCTCTTAGACTTTTTTAGCTCGTATTTATCATTTAAAAAGCTAACAGTAATGCTCTCAACTGTTAACAAATCTTGCAATCGAGTTAATTTCAAGGCAGTGAAAGAGCTGAAATAGGAGAAGCGAATTAAAATGAAAGTTGCTTTTGTTACTGTTTTGGCGATCGCACTCAGCGCACGCTGCGCGATCGCGCTATTGCCAGACGATACAATTGAGCGAAGACTAATATCGCAAACTGCGATCGCTAACTTTACCAGCATTTCAGCACCTGGATGGACACAACCTAGTTCACCAAAAATTGCTGAAATTCCACCTGTACCCGATAACGGAACACCTAATGGCCAGCGAACACCGGGAGGAACCCGTCCTGAGTTGAGTGCTGCTTGCAAACAAACCGATAAGCCACTTACTGCCCTAGTCCCTGAGAATGGTAAGGGTTTAACGACGGCTGAACATCCGGTCTTTTGGTTTTATATTCCCTATGCTTCTGGAGACATACACTCTATCGAGTTTTCGCTGCACGACCGGAAGGAGACAACTACCGTCTACCGAACTTCCCTTCAACTTAGTAAAACGCCAGGAGTGGTTGGTATTTCTTTACCACCAAGTCCAGAACACTCTCTAAAAGTTAATGAGAGTTATCATTGGCGTTTGATTGTGAATTGCGATCGCAAAGAAACCGCTGAAAATATCCTGGAGCTAGATGGTTGGGTGACACGAGTTCAGCAAAGCCCTAACCTTTGGTATAATGAACTGACACATCTTGCTAAGCGTTACCTCTTGGAGCCACAAAATCCTGAAGTGAAGAAGGCTTGGACAGAAGCCTTGAGATCTGTTGGCTTGGAAGAACTTGCTCAAGAACCTTTGCTTAGTGCATTAACAAACTTCTCACCTTAGTACAGCAGATCATTAATGGGGTTCGGAAATGCAAAACTAGATAATTGAGTGAGTCGTGTATTGACCTAGCGAATTCCATACCCTTTTACAGTGAGCTGTACTTAGCTTGTCACGGATGGGCAAGCTCCTTCAAAATGCGATGTTTAGATTGCAGGGGACGTTTGCAAGACTTTAAACTATTTGAAGGAACCGCTTCCAGTTCCACCCAAGACTTACGAAACAAAGCGCTATAGGGCAAGACTCGCAGCACTTCTGCCGCAGTCGTTACCCCGGTTGTGACCTTCTCAATCGCTGCCACCCGGAACGAATCAAAATTGATTTGGCTGAGGTAGCGTTGCAATTGGCTCATCGTACCTTCGTAAATAATCTGCCGCACAGTGTCATCAACGTCGAGCAGCTCAATCACCGCCTCTCGCCCCAGATAACCAGAATTGAAACACGCACTACAACCTCGACCACGCCGCCATGCTTGCGGATTAGCCTGCTCTAGAGACAAGCCGAGTACCCGTAAATCCTCTTGTGTCGGCGTGTAATGTTCTGCACAGTGGGGGCAGACCTTACGCACTAAGCGCTGAGCTACAATCCCCAAAAGAGCATCACTGATTAAAGCTGGATCTGGTCCAATATCTTTTAGGCGGGGAATCGCACTTGCGGCATCATTAGTGTGTAGAGTAGTCAGCACCAAATGTCCGGTAAGAGCCGCCCGTATTGCTGTCTCAGCCGTTTCACAGTCCCGAATTTCCCCTACCATAATAATGTCTGGGTCTTGGCGCAAAATCGCCCGTAAGCCAGCTGCAAAGGTCATGCCAGCTGCTTCATGTACCTGGGTTTGGGTGATTCGGGGTAGTACGTACTCCACGGGGTCTTCCACTGTGACGAGGTTGACGTGTTCTGTGGCTACCGCTTGCAGACTGGTGTAGAGAGTACTAGTTTTACCTGACCCAGTGGGGCCTGTAAATATAATCATGCCTTGAGGCTGCTGTAACCATCTCTTGTAAATTGCCAGCGTCTTTTTGGAAAATCCCAAGCTTGCGATATCAGAAAAGGGATTCTGCTGCGGAAGTAAGCGAATCACGGCTTTCTCGCCACCGACGCAAGGGAGAAGACTGACACGCATATCCAGTTTGGCTTCTGTATCTTGCGTCGAGGCATACTTCTCCCCAATTCTGCCATCTTGGGGACGACGGCTTTCCGAGATGTCCATGTTAGACATGACTTTCAGGGCAACGATCGCTTTGCGGCTAATTTCTGGTGGTAACGTGGTAATATCTCGCAGAATGCCATCAATGCGATAGCGGACTCTTAACCCCTCTGGCATAGGTTCTAGATGAATGTCACTGACTCGGTTACGAAGAGCAGCGGAAAGGAGGGTTTTAATCCGACTAATTTGGTCAGCGGCTTTAGAGAGATACAGTTCTGTGACTTCGCTGATGTCTTCTTGCTCTGCCTCTCCTGTGAGAGGGTTGATGAGTGTTGATGCGCTGATCGAGTTAGCGTTGAAGTTTTGGGTGAGGAACCAAGCACGATAGCTCTTCTCGGCAATGGGAATAATTTTGATGTCTGTGAGGGTGCGATCGCTGAGTTTTTTGATGTCAACGTCTGAAACAGTAACTGGGCTACCCAGATAATAACAGTTGCGCCAGAGTAGTAAGGGGATTACAGGAGGCAAAGCCTTGCGAGTAGGAAATTCGCGAAAAAACCGATGACTAACTTCTGAATCGAGCATTTCAAAGTTAACAACTCCTCGCTCATTCACCAAGAGCTTTAGGGCTGAATCACAGGTGATTCCGTGGTTTCTTAGCTGTTGCCAAGCGGATGAAATAGTAATACAAGCTTGCATTGTTTTTGTCCTCAATAGAAGTAAATAGGTAAATAGCGGAGCTTGAATCACTTCAGGCTTCTAGATTTTTACGAACCTTTAATTAACTATTGATTAATGGTTTTAGTCATCCCATTCAACAGATGTAGCTCTCACGTCGTTGCCACCATCCGGCATTAAAGTCTGAAACGTGGCAGTTTGGCCTGGGCTAAGGGTTCGTGGCTCTGTAGAAATGGCTCCCCTCGCAATCACGCTGCTATTCTCACCAATCACTTCATAGTTAACCCTAGCTTGGTAGACGGTTTTGCTGGATTTATTGACAACACGACCAATTAAGAAATTATCTTCGTAACCGATGTGGCTGATGGCTACTTCGGACTGAACCTTAGGTTTTTTTCCACACAAGCTGCTTAGATTCACCGTTGTGCCATTAGCTGTTTGCATATAGCAAACTAGTTCGCTAGTGTCTAACCTTGACACCATTGGGGGGTTAGAACTTACAGTTGGTCGCTGGCTAGAAGCAGTATCAGCAATTAATAGAATCGAAGCAGTTGCAAGGGCAACTTTCAAATGCAAGGCTCTCAGCATGGCGATAATACTCAGTAAAAGATGTCTATGGGGAATGCTATGAGCAAATTAAATCCTATCTCGGAATTGTTGATGAATAACACAACCGAGTTGGGTCAAATCAAGTTAAATCTTTGTATGTCTAGGTAGCGAAGGTTGTGCGATTAAAATCGTATTGGAGGAAACACAGCTTTACGCCAACGTAGCTTTCAAGGGAAGTATCAAGGTTGTAAGCAGTTGGAGGTGATGCAGTTAATGTTTACCTTTATTGTCCTGCCTTAATTTGTTTTAGACCTTCAAATGCTTCACGATGACTCATTTGGTTAAAAGCTACAGTGTTATATCGATCGTATGGTCGTAAGTTAGTCGGCACGTTAATACTAGCAACAATCCTAAATGGAGCAATACTTGGATCGTCATCAACACGAACGGCAACTTTGGCAGGATTACCAAGGTCAGAAACAGAGACGGAAGGGTCATTATTAGTTGTCACACACTGACTATCGGTGCTACCAATAGCAATATTTCTTTCATAGGTGTCTGGTTCAGTATCCGCAATGTCGCCATTCTTCTTAAGTAGTACGAGATCCCATTCAGTGTTGACATTGCCATCATTTTTAACAGTCACACAAACAGATAACTCATCATCACCCCACCAGTCATCTATCCGCTGCACTCTTACATTCTGCACTTTCAGACTATATATCGCGCCGTTAACCGCCGATGAACCGAACTTACTAACAGCCCAAACGGCGTAATCAGCCTGTCTTTTACAAGGACTTGATAATCCAATTCCTCCCAACAAAAATATTTTGGGGTTAGTTATAAATCCAAAAGTATCCTCACTGAGCTTTTGCCAAAGACTCCTATCCTCACAAATTCTATAAAGCTCGTCCCTAAATTTCGTGTCGCATTGCGCTTGATCTTGAAGCGAAACATTTAAGTTATAACAAGCATCATGCTGATCACATGCTGGTTTGAAACGGTCATTGTAAGGAAATAGAAAGTATTTGGTGAGAATATAACCCGTAGTTGAGCCTTGAGGCCCACAACCGTTACCAGCATAGGCGGGTTGAAGAGATAATGAGCCTCTTGATAGCGAGGAATTTGTTACATAGCTAAAAAGAGTAAATCCAAGAGAAAAAGCAAGTATTTTGGCAGAAAGTCTTCGTCCCATAATGGGCCACCCATTATTTAAGTTTCATAAGTTCTAAGAACCTGCTTCTCAAGTAGAGAGGCTTAAGCTGCCTGGGAGCGAGTTTCTTCAGTTACCCAAACACAATCGTCCGAGACAGCTTCGCGCCAAACCGAGTCTTCAAGTATCAGAACCGTGTGATGCGGTAGCGGACAGTGTAGTCCCAAGTAGAGTAGCCTGGATTCCAAATACTGCCAGTTTTGCGGAACCTCCAAGTCTTTTCCTCGACATTAGGACCTAAGGGTGATACATTCAGTTCCAGCTTTCCTAGTTCGTCGTCCTTGTCAAGGGAGGCAAAGAAACCAAATCCCTTAACTCCATAGTTGAGAATGTCACCCGCTGTGGCGTAACCGGCAGCAGACAACCCTGCTGCTACTACAGTAGTGATCTGATTCACCATGGGACCATACTGTGACCAGTCCTTAGCAAAGTCTTCGTCGTATGCCTTCAGACCACCACGAACAGTAACTCCGTTCGGCACATAGGCATCGAAGATAACTTGCTGATCTGCCCGAAAAGATTTGGTTTGACCATCGTTGATATCCATCGGGGTGGTCAGCGCCGCTTTAGTGTTCGTGCCATCGGACAGCGCTCCTACAATGTAGAATTCGTCTGCTCCCGTTACGTCTTCGGTATTGCCGCACTTAACATCTAGTAGCTCAATGCGTACTTGCCCAGCAGATGCGCTAAATGCTGTTACTGTGAATATCCCCAAAGGAATTACTGTTCCCAAAAACACTTTTAGATAGGGGTTCATCTTTTTAGCTTCCTTAACGTAATGCAATTTCTAAAATTTGAACTGAGGGTTAAGCTTCCTTGCCTCCCTCTATCTATCACTCAACTCAAAAAGCCAGAATTTTATGCAAAATAAAAAAATTAATTTATGTAACAGAATGCAGAACTGCTGGCTGTTCAGCCTGAGTAACAATCAGAGATTCTTTATGCTTGGTGCGACGCTCCTTGATTCACCAGACACAAATAGAGGAGCATCACAAGTGTTAAATAGACATCTCCAAAAACTCTCAATACTGTAAAGACTAAAGCCAATTCCCAACTAGAACATAAGGTGCCCAATAGTACGGAGCTTTGTATTGTTGAAACAGAGCTAACTGAGCCTGATGCAGTGCTTCAGCCTTCGTCACTTTGGGGTTAGTTAACTCCTTATAGAACCGCTCCATCAGTGCAGCAGTCGAGCGATCGCTTACTTGCCACAAGGTTGACAGTACGCTACGTGCTCCTGCTCTGACAGCGATTCCAGCTAGCCCCAAAGTCGCTCGGTTATCCCCTTGTGCTGTCTCACAGGCACTGAGGACAAGTAATTCAACGCTCCTAGAGGAGTTTTGGTTGTTAATCCGAAGTAAGTTGTTTAAGTTGCTGCTTTTGAGGAGCTCATCGTAAGCCGCAATATATGTCTCTTCCGGATCAGAACTAAACTTGCCATGCGTTGCAATATGAACGGCCGAGAAAGTACCGGATTGAATCTTTTGTTCAAGATTAGCTTCAGTAAATTTTGGATTCAGCAGCGATTCTGAAGGTACAATCCTTCCGACTTGTTGTAATTCCTGTTCTACATTGGGAAGTTTCTCAAAGGTTCGCCCCTCAACTTGCCGTTGCTCACTCACTCCGGCTGTCAAAACCTCTAACTGTTCTCGCTTTAAGGGTCGCAAATCGAAAAGCTGTAAACCTGGAACTAAGGCAATAGCATAGGGCTTCTGCATTAAATACTCTTGCCGTTTGCTGTCATAAAGAACTGGCATGGGAATATTTCGCAGCGCTCCATCTAGAACAAATACTAAAGTTTTGACTTGGCTGCTATTGTCTAAGTCTTGCTCTAGAGGTTCAATCAACCAGTTATAAATTTGTGTTGCCTTTTCTATAACAGCTTCGGGGCGGTTGCGTCTGAGGATATTTGAGCGCAGTTCGATCGCCGTTTTCTCAACTTCAGTCCCTTTTACTAAAGTGGCATAGTGCCTTAGAGGTTGTCCTGGCAATTTGGAAATAACTTCTAATCGGTCTTCCAGAATAATGGGATAAATAAATGCGGCTTTTTCGTCTATCCTGCCAATATCAAGGGTTAGCTGTACTGTCTGAGAAAGGTTACAGCTTAGGAAATTTTCTAGTTCAGCTAATCGGAGAGAGTCAATCACCTCAGTCGCTCGCTTGAGATTGTCTTGACTGGGTTGAGCGTTTCCTTCAGTTCTCAAGAGCAAATCAACGAGCTTTCGGTGCAGGGGTTCTACATTATCCCGAAAGGACAACTGTACATCGGAATTGATAGTGAGCAAATCGCTACGAACAGACTTGAGCGTTTTCACCGCTTCTTGATAAGCTGCGATCGCATTTTTTGTCTCTCCTTGCTTTTCCCATAAGCGCCCCAATTGCCATTCCCAACGATAGCGAATATCGGGAGATTGAATTTCTTCAGCCAGGAGGAGAGCTTGCTGAGTCAGCTCTTGGGCCGTACTCAATTGCTGAGTCAACTCATACAGTTCACCCAACTGACCAAGAGCATAAGATTCGGCGGTTCGGTCTTTCAGGCTTCGAGCTTGTTGAATTGCAGTGGCTATAGTTTGAGCAATGTCTTGAGCTGAAGGAAGAGCTGTCCCAAGGTTTTGCTTAGAAAGCTTTTCTTTTTGTGTTTCCTGGCGGGTATAACTGATGCACGAAAACAATATTTTGTCAATATCCGGTTGCAGACAAGTTAGACTCCGGGCAAAGTTCAGTCGGGCATAGATATTACTGCGATTTGGAGGCAAACTTGCGATTAACGGTTGAATGGTGCTTTGTAGTTTTGCGGCTTGTGACCATTGTCCAGTCTCTCCTAAAAGGCTGAGGAGATTTAACTGAGCTTGGAGCTTGGTGTGGGGTACGTTAGCGGCTTGTTGATAAAATGCGATCGCAGCCTGAGTATGCTTGTTTGCCTGTTCTTCTTTACCAATCGCTATTGCTCGGTTCCCTAAAGCTCGTTGGGTATTACCCAACTCAAGCAGAGCAGAATTTTCAGCTTTTGACAGTTGAAACTGTCTAGCCACTTGCAAACTAGCCTGCAAGACTGCCTGTGACTTGCGGAGATTACCAATTCGTCTTAAAACTTTACCCAGATTCTGCAATCCAGCTGCCTTGAGTTCAGCGTCTGATAGCTGGTACAAAAGTTGCTCGACTTGCCCTAATTGTGCTTCAGCCTGACTGGTTAACCCTAGAACTTGCAGGGCTTCAGCTTGGTTAATCGTGCTACCGATGACACCTGTCTGATTACCCACTTTTTTATAAGTAGTGGCTGCTTTCTTCCAAGTTTCTATCGCCTCCTCTAAATGTCCTTTTGCCCATTGCAGACGACCTTGAGTATTTAAGGCTTTGGCGAGAACGTCTAAGTAGGCTTGGGTATCTCCTGTATTTTTCGGGTTATTGAGGAGTTGGAGGCTTTGTGCGATCGCTTCTTGGGCCTCCTCCCACTGTCCCAAATGCTGATAAGCCAAGGAAAGATAGCGCAGCACCAATGCTTGGTTCAAGCTATCGGTTTGAGTGACAAAGGTAGAAGCGGCTTGCTGCCAGACTCCTGTCGCCTCGGAAAACCGTTCTGCCTCATAGAGTTCTATGCCCTGTTTCAGTAACAACTGAGCATTTGAAGTCTGAGAAATGTTGTGAGAAGTTCCATCAACCTGTTGAGCTGTTAGAGCTGGGACATATAAGGTTGTAATGAGTGCCAACAGGGCTATAAGGCTTAGTCTGGCTATCCGCTGGTACGCCTTGCGTGGCGCAGACTTTCCCAGGAGTCGGATTGGATGGCAAAATATAGGCGGTTTGCTGCTCATGGGCTTGTTCTCCAACACCTAAAAACCAAGAATCAGGGTAGCTACCGTAGGCGACAGCGGCTTTGGGAGCTATTAGTCGGCACCTCAGCCACAAGGACTACTTCCCCTTTTTGGTTAATCAGCCACCCTTGAGCCTCCACAATTTTTTGAGGTGGGGTTGCTGCTGAGGTAAAGGCACCAGCAGCACCAGCCGAGTTTTCAGCTATTGGTGCAGCAGAGGGTACATCTTCCCAAATCTCACTGCTGCTTATAGGTTCGTAAGGATTAGGTGCTAAACCCCCTCTGCCAGTATTGAAAAAGCCAATAGATTTTTGCTCTGGGCCTGCTTGGCAGTCCTGTGTAACTTCCACGTTGACTGGCTCAACAGGCAAGTTAGCTAACCCTCGGCTGGGGTCAACATCGGGCGTGTTGATTTGCACTGTGCCATTCAATGAAGAATCTGCTCCAGTGGCGGTAATGTCACTTTCTGGAGTTAGCTGCGATCGGAACTGTGTGCCAAAAATCCCTTGAGCTGTGATATTCACATTACCACCCCGGTAGTCACGGGAATTGGCACTGATATCGCTATCTTCAAAGGCGACTAAAACACCTGTATCGAGGGTAATATTGCCGCCGATAACATTGCTACCCTCTGCGTTGGTCGTGATGTTGCTGCCATGACGCAACACTAAATCTACAGCAGTCAGGTTGATATTCCCCTGCCCCCCATTGGTGTTAGCATTGATACTTGCTCCATTGTCTAGATGGATAGAGTCCGCTGTAATATTGATATTTCCTGCATTACCTTGCCCAAAGCTGCCAACATTTAATTCGGCCTTATTGGTAAGAGAAAGCGAGTCAGCACTGATGTCAATTCCGCCTGAGTTGCCAACAGCATTCTCATCCACTTGGCTTGTGATACTGCTTTCATCCGTCAAGGAGATACTATCGCTAACGTTAATGATTACCTTGCCTGCATTTCCCACTCCCAGAGTACTGGCATTGAAGTCGGCGTGATTGCGAAGAGAAATTGAGTCGGCACTGATATTGAGTCCGCCTGAGTTGCCTTTGCCGTGTTCTGCCACTCGGCTGCTGATGTAAGTCCAATTGCTCAAGGAGATGCTATCACTGGCACGCACGACTACTTGACCTGCATTACCTATGCCATCGGTGGTAGCACTGATGCCACCAGCATTGAGCAGAGAAAGGTTTCCTGTTGTGATGTCAATCCCACCTGAGTTGCCGAAAGCGTTCTCATCCACGCGACTGGTGATAGTACTGGCACCCCTCAAGGAAATGCTATCGCTGACATTTATGATTACCTGACCTGCATCTCCCACTCCCAGAGTACTGGCATTGAAGTCGGCGTGATTGCGAAGAGAAATTGAGTCGGCACTGATATTGAGTCCGCCTGAGTTGCCTTTGCCGTGTTCTGCCACCCGACTACTGATGTAAGTCCAATTGCTCAAGGAAATGCTACCACTGGCACGCACGATTACTTGACCTGCATTACCTGTACCGTCGGTAGTAGCACTGATGCCACCAGCATTGGTCAGAGAAAGGTTTCCTGTTGTGATGTCAATCCCACCTGAGTTGCCGAAAGCGTTCTCATCCACGCGACTGGTGATAGTACTGGCACCCCTCAAGGAAATGCTATCGCTGACATTTATGATTACCTG